>JBOFSC010000170.1:0-9112 GCA_051651345.1 Enterobacteriaceae bacterium | reverse complement strand
CGTCAAGAAATGGCGTGTTATCATCCAGTTGTCCCAGTTGAATCCGCAGGCATTCACTTAAATCCCGGGCCGCGACCCCAACAGGATCAAAGAGCTGAATCCGCTGCAGCACCTGTTCCACCGCCTGCAGGGTCATCTGGTCAGCACCGATGCTGTCGACAATATCGCTCAATGGGAGCGTCAGGTAGCCGGTATCATCGATGGCATCGATAATGGCGACCGCGATAGCGGCCTGCAGATCATCGAATGGTGCCATGTCCGCCTGCCATTGCAGATAGTCGCGCAGGGTTTGAATGGTTTCTCCCTGATAGACAGGCAGATCATCGCCACTCCAGGAAGAGGGGCTGCTGTATTCAGGGAAAGGGCTGGGGGCGTAGATCTCATCCCAGCTGGCATCCAGAGGCAGCTCCTCCGGTAGTTCTCTCTGCTCCAGGGCCTCGGCACTGTCCTGCTGTTCGTTGGAACTGCTGACAGGTGATGGGATTTCATCAAGGTTATCAAGTTGCTCCAGCAAAGGGTTGCTCTCAAGCGCCTGCTGTATCTCCTGTTGTAATTCAACCGTAGACAGTTGCAACAGACGGATGGCCTGCTGTAGCTGCGGCGTCATGGTCAACTGCTGGCTTAACCTGAGTTGCAAACCTTGCTTCATAGCGTTTTTATATCATCCGGTGCTGGAAAATTACAGGCGAAACTCTTCACCTAAATAAACACGTTTAACTTGTTCATTAGCCAGAATAACATCCGTAGAACCTTCTGCAATGATCTGGCCCTTATTAACGATATAAGCCCGCTCGCAGACATCCAACGTTTCACGAACATTGTGATCGGTGATCAAAACCCCAAGGCCGCTATTGCGCAGATGAGTGATAATCGTTTTGATATCGATCACCGAAATGGGGTCGACGCCCGCGAAAGGTTCATCGAGCAGGATAAATTTGGGATTGGCGGCCAGAGCGCGGGCGATTTCAACCCGACGTCTCTCACCGCCTGAGAGGGATTGGCCCAGGTTATCGCGCAGATGGGTAATATGAAACTCCTCCATCAGCTCCTCAGCGCGCTCCTGACGCTCCATAGCGGAGAGATCGGCACGGATTTGCAGGATAGCCATCAGATTATCTATCACACTCAGGCGGCGGAAAATAGAAGCCTCCTGGGGCAGATAACCAATGCCGCGCAGGGCACGGGCATGCAGAGGTAGCAGACTGATATCCTCGCCATCCACTGCTATCTGACCAGCATCACGGGCCACAATCCCCACCACCATATAAAAGACCGTGGTTTTACCGGCACCGTTAGGGCCGAGCAGACCCACGATTTCACCTGAGTTAACTGTCAGGCTAACATTTTCGACAACATTACGGCCTTTATAGGCCTTAGCCAGATGCGTGGCGGTTAAAATTGACATGCCCGGTTATCTACTCTTCTTGTTGTCACGATCATTAGCCGGTGTCTGCTCTTTTTTATCCTGCAACTGAGAAGGAACCAGAACAGTGGAAACACGACTGCCTTTATTGCTGAAGGCCTCCATTTGCTGGGCCGGGATCAGATAGGTGATGCGATCGCCTTTAACATTGCTGTCGAGCTGCTCCAGATACGCATTGCCGGTTAACTCCAGAAAATCCTTAGCCAGCTCGTAGCGTAGCTTCTGCCCGCGACCTTTCACCGGCTTACCGTTATCCTGCAACTGATAAAACGTCACTGGATTACCATAAGCCTCTACAATTTCAGCGTTCTTCTTACCTTCCGGACGGATCACAACCACCTTGTCAGCCCGAATGTCAATACTGCCCTGCTTGACGACCACATCACCGGTAAAGGTGACGGTATTGCTCTCCAAATCCAGAGACTGGTGCGTAGAATCGATATTAATGGGTTGCTCTGTATCTTCTTTCAGCGCCATCACGGTCAGGCTAAGGATCAGAAGACCCGAAAGTAACAGAGTCCGACACTGTTTAATGTGGCTGCATTTCATACGTTGTTTTTACCTTCTCAATCAACTCTGCATTTTTGCTGCGCAAATTACCACGCATTTTTAGCCCTGTGGAGTGGAAGCCAGTTCCCTGCAGGGCGACCCTCTCCTGTGAAGAGACATCCTGGGTTAACAAATTGACCAGTGCACTGTTGGTATCAATGCGTTTTAGCTGTGATTCATCCTGCTGGCTCTCCACCAGGACATCGCCATAGAGATAAAGCAGCTGATCCTGGGTTAATTTGGCACGATTAGCGCGAATAATCCATGTTGCCAGCGCGTTTTTATCAAACAGGGTTAAAACCGGCTGGGAAAACCAGCTATCTTCTTTATCGGTATAGTGTTTCACATCATTGGCGATCAGGCGATACTGCAGTGCTCCGGTGGGATCATAGACGCGGGTATCGGTATGCTCACTCTGATAGGCAGGAGTATCTGCTGACAGGGGAATATCCTGCGGCTTTTCCGAGATATCAGCAAGATTCCAGCCGATCAATGCCAGTACCAGCAGGGTCAGTAAGATGATCACAGCCAGGCGGTATCGACTCATAGGGAGAGCCCCTGTGCCTGCTCCAGTTTTCCCTGGGCCTGCAGGAGCAGATCGCATACTTCACGTACCGCGCCATGCCCCCCCTGAATCCGGGTGACATAGTGCGCTTTGGCGCGCAGAAGAGGATGACCATTCGCCACGGAGACCGCCAGGCCACATAATGCCATCACCGGCCAGTCGATCAGATCATCGCCGATATAAGCGGTCTGATGGGGCTGCAGGGATAAAGTCGCCAGCAGTTCCCGGAAGGCGAGCAACTTATCGTGCTGGCCCTGATAGACATGTTTGATACCCAGAGTGCTGGCTCGCGCCTCAACAATGGCAGAGCGGCGACCGGTGATCAAACCCACCTCAAGACCGGCATTAAACAGCGAGCGAATACCATAGCCATCATGGACATGAAAGGTTTTCAACTCTTCCCCATGATTGCCCATATAGATCATGCCATCGGAGAGTACGCCATCCACATCACACAGCAGCAGGCGGATATTTACCGCCCTCGCCATAACGGATGAAGAGACCGGACCATAGCAGGTTTCCAGACAATCCTGTCGATTTCCCATCAATGAGTCCCCGGTATTGTATTGAATCTCATCATGTATCAGACCACACCCGCTTTCAGAATATCATGCATATGTAACACGCCCACCAGTTTTTGATTATCCACGACCAGTATGCTGGTGATTTTGTGTGACTCCATTAAATTGAGGGCATCGACGGCTAAGGCATGGGAGTGAATACACACGCCGCCCCGGGTCATTACATCGGCGATTTTGGCGCTGTTCAGGTCGATATTCTGGGCGAAAATGCGCCTTAAATCACCATCGGTAAAGATACCGGCAATTTCCTGCAGATCATCGCTGATCACTGTCATACCCATTTTTTTGCGCGAAATCTCCAGCAGGGCGTCACGCAGCAATGCATCACGCCTGACACAGGGAATTTCATCGCCGCTGTGCATGATATCGCTGACCCTCAGCAGAAGTTTGCGTCCCAGTGCGCCACCAGGATGGGAGAGAGCAAAATCTTCGGCGGTAAAGCCGCGCTCCTGTAACAAGGCGATGGCCAGAGCATCACCCATCACCAGGGTTGCCGTGGTGCTGGAGGTGGGGGCGAGTCCTAAAGGGCAGGCTTCCTCGGGTACGTGAATGTTGAGATGCACATCGGCCTCTTTGCCCATGGTGCTCTCCGGACAGGCGGTCATACAGATCAGGGGCACTTTCAGACGCCGGATAATCGGCAGCAGGGTCAGGATTTCCGCAGACTCCCCGGAATTGGAGATGGCAATAATAATATCCTGGGCAGTGATCATCCCCAGATCGCCGTGGCTGGCTTCCGCCGGATGGACAAAAAATGCGGGGGTTCCGGTGCTGGCAAAGGTGGCCGCTATCTTATGCCCGATATGGCCCGACTTGCCCATACCCATCACCACGACTTTGCCCTGACAGGGAAAAATCAGACGACAGGCGCGATCGAAATCCTCATTAATATATTGATAGAGATGGGCCAGCCCCTCCCGCTCAATATCAATCACGCGTTTACCCCAGTGCTGAAAACTGACTTTATTTTCATTCTGGATATTCAAAGTGTTATCTATGGTCGACATAACCGCTACTCATACTCGTTCGATTTCACTCACCTATATTAACAGAGCTTGCGCCGATAGAGAAAAACATCGCTATATTCGGCAACGTTTTTGGCTAAAGTTATGGTAGACTGCGCAATTCAGCAGGGTAGCTATATCATCCTTTTATACCGAGTGAACAGTCAATATGATGAAGCCATCAGCAGAACATCTGGTCGAAATCCGCAATATGACCTTTCATCGCGGTAACCGAATAATATTCGACAATATCTCTCTGCAGGTTCCCAAAGGCAAGATCACTGCGATCATGGGGCCATCAGGGATTGGTAAAACTACCCTGTTACGTCTTATTGGCGGTCAGATCCGGCCAGATAGCGGCGAGATCACCTTCAATGGCCACAATATCCCCACCCTGTCGCGCAGAAAACTCTACGATGTGCGCAAAAAAATGAGCATGTTGTTCCAGTCGGGGGCGCTGTTTACCGATCTGAACGTGTTTGACAATGTGGCCTATCCCCTGCGTGAGCATGTTGCGCTGCCGGAAGAGTTACTGCGTATGGTGGTGTTGATGAAGCTGGAGGCCGTGGGCTTACGCGGTGCCGCACAACTGATGCCGTCAGAACTCTCCGGGGGCATGGCGCGCCGGGTAGCGCTGGCTCGGGCCATTGCCATGGAGCCGGAACTGGTGATGTTTGACGAGCCATTTGCCGGTCAGGACCCGATTACCATGGGGGTTCTGGTGAAACTGATCCATGAATTGAACCAATCACTGGGGATCACCTGTATTGTGGTGACCCACGATGTGCCGGAAGTTCTCAGTATCGCCGATCTGGCCTATATTATTGCGGACAAAAAAATTATCGCCGAAGGGGGGCCGCAGCAGATGCACGACAATTCGGATCCACGGGTACGCCAGTTTATCGATGGTATTGCCGATGGCCCGGTCCCTTTCCGTTATCCGGCCGGAGAGTATCGGGCGGATCTGCTCAATATGAATAGTGAAGGGAGTGAGTAGCATGTTGGGTGATGCGTTAGCCTCTCTGGGACGCCGGGGCTTTGATACCTGTGCGTCCTTTGGTCGCGCAGGGCTGATGCTTCTGGGCGCATTATGGGGACGTCCCCAGTGGCGCAAACAGTTCCCCCTGCTGATGAAACAGCTCTACAATGTCGGAGGACAGTCCCTGTTGATCATTATGGTCTCCGGACTGTTTATCGGCATGGTGCTTGGGCTGCAGGGCTATATTATTCTCACCACCTACAGTGCAGAAGCCAGTCTGGGAATGATGGTTGCGTTGTCCCTGCTGCGGGAACTGGGGCCGGTGGTGACTGCGCTGCTGTTTGCCGGTCGTGCCGGCTCCGCGCTGACGGCGGAAATTGGCCTGATGAAAGCCACGGAGCAGATCTCCAGCATGGAGATGATGGCCATCGATCCGCTGCGCCGGGTGATCACCCCCCGTTTCTGGGCCGGGATGATCAGTATGCCGCTGCTCAGCATGATTTTTATCGCTGTGGGGATTTGGGGCGGCTCAGTGGTCGCGGTGGACTGGAAGGGCATTGATGCCGGTTTCTTCTGGTCGGCAATGCAGGATGCGGTGCAGTGGCGGCACGATATTATCAACTGTGTTATTAAAAGCGTGGTCTTTGCGTTTATCGTCACCTGGATCGCGCTGTTTAACGGCTATGATGCGATACCCACTTCAGAAGGGATCAGCAGGGCCACTACCAAAACGGTAGTTCACTCCTCTTTGGCTGTGCTGGGATGGGATTTTATCCTGACGGCACTGATGTTTGGGAATTAAATCAATGCAAACGAGAAAGACGGAAATCGGCGTGGGCATCTTTATGCTGGTCGCCCTGTGCGCCATTATTTTTATGTGTTTAAAAGTGGCGGATATCAAATCACTGGGCAATGAGCCCACCTACAGACTCTATGCCAGCTTCGACAATATAGGTGGTTTGAAAGTACGTTCACCGGTGCGTATCGGCGGTGTGGTGATCGGTCGGGTGGCTGAAATCACTCTGGATCCCAAGAGTTATTTGCCCCGTGTGGCCTTCGATATCAACCAGCGCTACAACCATATTCCCGATACCAGCTCCCTTTCGGTACGTACGGCTGGCCTGCTGGGGGAGCAATATCTTGCATTGAATATCGGTTTTGAAGATGAGGAGATGGGCACTAAAATCCTCAAGGATGGCGATACCATCCAGGATACCAAATCTGCCATGGTGCTGGAGGATTTGATCGGACAGTTTTTGTATAAGAGTGGCGGTGATGCCAACGCAGCCAAAGGTAGTGGTTCGGGTACAAGTGGTTCGGGTACAACAGCAGCCCCACAAGCGCATTAAGAGGTGGAGAATGAGAAAATATATCACTCTGTTAATCATGATGTTGGCGATGGTATTGACGGTGCAGGCGGCAGAGCCAACCCACTCCGACCCCTATCAACTGATGGAAGTGGCGGCAGGTAAAACCTTTAATCGCCTCAAGAGCGAGCAGGCAGCCATTAAGAAGAATCCGGAGCTGCTGCGCTCGCTGGTCAGTGAGGAGCTGTTGCCTTATGTGAATGTCCGCTATGCCGGAGCTCTGGTGCTGGGGCGCTACTTCAAAGATGCGACGCCGGAACAGCGCGGTACCTATTTTAAAGTCTTCCAGAACTATCTGCTGCAGGCTTATGGTCAGGCGTTAGCCATGTATCATGGAGAGCAGTATACTATTTCTCCGTCGGAGCCGATTGGTGACAGGGATATTGTGGCGATCCGCGTCACGATCACCGATCCCCAGGGGCGTCCGCCGGTGCGTCTGGATTTCCAGTGGCGCAAAAACAGTAAAAGTGGTGAATGGCAAGTCTTTGATATGATTGTTGAAGGTGTCAGTATGATCACCACGAAACAGAATGAATGGGCGGGCATCTTGCGCCAGAATGGGGTTGAGGGGCTGACGCAGGAACTGCAAAAGATTGCCGATACACCGATTAACTTAGAGCAAAAGTGATGCAACAGAACAGGGAGTCGACAGCGGCTCTGCAGTGGCAGCGACAAGAGCAACGTTTACTGCTTAAAGGAGAACTGAATCGTGACACGCTTTCCGATTTCTGGGCGGTACGGCAGCAGGCGCTGCAGGGCATCCATGAACTGGAGCTATCCGGGCTGGAGTATGTTGATACCTATGGTCTGGCATTGCTGATCAATATCATGCTGGTGGAGAACTCTGCTGCTGCGGTCAAACTGCGACTGAGTGGCATCTCTCCCCGATTGCGCACACTGATTCAACTTTATAACCTCTCCTTTTTAATCGCTGATGATCAGCAAGAGTGATGGAAGCGAGCTCAAATTATGAATGAAGAACAAATCAAAGCCCTGCTGATGACGACACTGAATCTGCAGGAGGTGCATGTCACGGGTGATGGCAGCCATTTTCAGTTGATCGCGGTCGGGGAACTGTTTAATGATATGCGCCGTTTAAAGAGGGAGCAGGCGGTCTATGCGCCGTTGATGGAACATATTGCTGATAACCGGATTCATGCTCTGACCATCCGTGCCTTTACACCGCAGGAGTGGCAGCGGGAGCGAAAGCTGCTGGGCCTGTAAGTTTTTTAGAGACACAAAGCTAACTCTTTTTTTGAGAACATTTTATATGGAAAAATTTCGCGTAACGGGGCCAACCCGTTTGCATGGTGAGGTGGTGATTTCTGGCGCCAAAAATGCGGCGCTACCGATTTTGTTTGCAGCTCTGCTGGCTGAAAAGCCCATTGAACTGCAGAATGTGCCCAAACTCAAAGATATTGATACCACGATGCAGTTGCTGCGTCAGTTTGGGGCCAAAGTGGAGCGCAATGGTTCCGTTTATGTGGATGCCGGGGATATCACCCAGTACCGTGCGCCTTATGACCTGGTCAAAACCATGCGCGCCTCCATCTGGGCGCTGGGGCCGCTGCTGGCCCGTTTTGGTCGGGCTCAGGTAGCGCTTCCGGGCGGGTGTGCGATTGGCGCCAGGCCGGTAGACCTGCATATTCAGGGCCTTGAGCGTCTGGGTGCCACTATCCATCTCACCGAAGGTTATGTTAACGCTTCCGTGGAAGGCCGTCTGACCGGTGCCCATATCGTGATGGACAAGGTGAGTGTGGGTGCCACGGTCACCATTATGTGTGCCGCCACCCTGGCGAAAGGCAAAACCATTATTGAAAATGCCGCTCGTGAGCCGGAAGTGGTTGATACGGCTAATTTCCTTAATGTGCTGGGCGCTAAAGTGAGTGGTGCGGGCAGCGATACCATCGTTATTGAAGGGGTTGAGCGCCTTGGCGGCGGGGTATACCGCATTCTGCCCGATCGTATTGAAACTGGTACCTTCCTGGTGGCGGCGGCCATTTCTCGCGGCTCCATTATCTGCCGGGGTGCCCGTCCGGAAACTCTGGAAGTGGTGTTGACCAAATTAAGTGATGCCGGCGCGGAGATTGAGACGGGTGAAGACTGGATCCGCTTGGATATGCATGGCAAGCGCCCTAAAGCCGTGACTATCCGTACCGCCCCCCATCCCGGTTTCCCGACAGATATGCAGGCTCAGTTTACTCTGCTCAATATGGTGGCCGAGGGGACCGGTGTGGTCACGGAAACCATTTTTGAAAACCGCTTTATGCATATTCCGGAACTGATGCGCATGGGCGCCCATGCGGAGATCGAGAGCAATACCGTGGTGTGTTATGGCGTTGATGAGTTGTCCAGCGCCCAGGTGATGGCAACGGATCTGCGTGCCTCCGCCAGCCTGGTATTAGCAGGCTGTATTGCTGAAGGCAGCACGATTATCGACCGTATTTACCATATCGATCGCGGTTACGAGCATATCGAACATAAGTTAAATGCGCTGGGTGCACATATCGAGCGTATTCGTTAATTAGCGATAGTTCTGGAGAAGTGGAGGCCATTTAGATTATCAGACCGTGTGCCACAGGACGCGGCAAGTCGAGCCCCCATGGACGGGTTCACGGCGAGTCTGATAATCTAAATGGCCTCC
>JBOFSC010000169.1:0-6384 GCA_051651345.1 Enterobacteriaceae bacterium | reverse complement strand
ACAACAGTCTGACAGAAAAAACACCAAGATGAGAGGTAATTTGTGGTAAAAGTGCCGCAGCCAACCGTGCAGTTACAAGATTTGATGCTGCGTGATCAACATTCTTTGCGGCGCCGTGCCCGCCAGGCCATGGATTTGCAGGCGCAGCAGCATTTTGATAATGACCTGGCGCTGGCAAGAGCGCGAGTCACGGCAAGGCAACTGAATGTGCCGGAGATCACCTATCCTGCGGAACTGCCTGTCAGTCAGAAAAGAGACGATCTGCTAAAAATAATCAAGCAGAATCAGGTGGTGATCGTAGCCGGGGAAACCGGTTCCGGTAAGACCACGCAATTGCCGAAAATTTGCCTGGAACTGGGGCGGGGCATCAAAGGGGTGATTGGTCACACTCAGCCGCGCCGTCTGGCGGCCCGCTCTGTGGCAACCCGTATTGCCGAGGAGCTGAAAAGTGAGTTGGGCGCTTGTGTGGGCTATAAAGTTCGCTTCAATGAGCGCAGCAGTGAAAACAGTCTGATCAAATTGATGACCGATGGTATCTTGCTGGCGGAGATTCAGCAGGATCGACTGTTATTACAATATGATACCCTGATTATCGATGAGGCTCATGAGCGCAGCCTGAATATTGACTTTCTGCTGGGCTATTTAAAACAGTTACTGCCCCGTCGTCCCGATCTCAAGGTGATCATCACCTCGGCTACCATCGATCCCTTGCGTTTTTCGCGCCATTTTTCCGATGCCCCAATTATCGAAGTATCGGGACGGACTTATCCGGTGGAAATACGCTATCGTCCCTGGAACGAAGAGGAGACAGAACAGGGGGAGTGGCTGGATAACCTCTATGGCGCACTGGGTGAACTCTACCGCGAAGGCCATGGAGATATTCTGATTTTCTTAAGCGGTGAGCGAGAAATTCGTGATGTGGCCGATGCGTTGCGTCGCCAGGATCTGCCGCACACGGAAATTGTGCCCCTGTTTGCCCGGCTGTCTAACAGTGAACAAAATCGCATCTTTCGTCCCCATACGGGGCGTCGTATTGTGCTTGCCACTAACGTGGCGGAAACCTCATTAACTGTTCCGGGGATTCACTATGTGATCGATGCCGGTACGGCGCGTATCAGCCGCTACAGCTACCGAACCAAGGTACAGCGCCTGCCTATTGAGCCCATCTCCCAGGCTTCTGCCGGGCAGCGTGCAGGGCGCTGTGGACGTATCGCCAAAGGGATCTGTATCCGACTGTACAGTGAACAGGATTTTCTGTCTCGGCCGTCCTTTACAGAGCCGGAGATCCTGCGTACCAACCTGGCCTCGGTCATTTTGCAGATGACCTCCCTGGGACTGGGCAATATCGCGGCATTTCCCTTTGTTGAAGCGCCGGATCAACGCAATATTCAGGATGGTATCCGCCTGCTGGAAGAGTTGGGTGCACTGCAGCACGACCAACGCGATCAACACAAGCAGCACAAACAGCCCCAGCTGACCCCTTTGGGACGCCAGCTGGCACAACTGCCTGTAGATCCCCGTCTGGGACGTATGGTGCTGGAAGCCCGCGACCATGGCTGTGTGCGTGAAGTGATGATTATCACCGCCGCACTGTCGATTCAGGACCCACGGGAAAGGCCCCTGGAGAAGCAACAGGCGTCCGATGAAAAACATCGCCGTTTTATGGATAAAGAGTCTGATTTTATCTCCCTGGTCAGGCTGTGGGACTATTTGCAGGAGCAACAAAAAAACTTATCCGGCAGCCAGTTTCGCAAGCTGTGTGTCAGTGAGTATCTCAACTACCTGCGGGTACGGGAGTGGCAGGATCTCTACAGCCAGCTCAGACAGACGGTCAAAGAGCTGGGTCTGCCGGTCAATACCCAAGCTGCGGATTATCGCTCACTGCATCTGGCGCTGCTCAGTGGTTTGTTGTCTCATATCGGGCAAAAAGAGAACGAAAAGAATGAATTTCTCGGTGCCCGTAATGTGCGTTTTGCCCTCTATCCGGGCTCGGCCCTGTTCAGTAAACCACCTAAATGGGTGATGGTGGCAGAGTTGGTGGAGACGAGTCGTCTGTGGGGCAGGTTAGGTGCACGTATCGATGTGGAGTGGATAGAGCCCCTGGCGCTGCATCTGGTCAAGCGTCACTACAGTGAGCCCCACTGGTCGAAGAGTCGCGGTGCCGTGCTGGCCAGCGAGCGGGTAACCTTGTATGGCTTGCCCATCGTTATTGGCCGCAAAGTGAATTACAGCGCCATCGATGCCGATTTATGCCATGAGCTATTTATCCGTCATGCTCTGGTGGAAGGGGACTGGCAAACCCGACACGCCTTCTTTCGCCATAATCAGCAGTTGCTGGCTCAGGCGGAGGAGCTGGAGCATAAATCCCGACGTCGCGACCTGGTACTGGATGATGAAGCCCTGTTTGCCTTCTATCAGGCGCGCATCCCCCAGGAGGTGATCTCGGTACGCCATTTTGACAAGTGGTGGAATCGGGTACGTAAGCAGCAGCCCGATCTGCTCAACCTCACCGAAGAGCAGGCCATCAGCGACAGAGCACAGCAGATCCGCACCACTGATTATCCCACCCACTGGCAGCAGGGAAATATCACCTTGCCTCTGCACTACCAGTTTGAACCGGGGCAGACTCAGGATGGGGTCACTGTGCAGATTCTGCTGCCGATTCTCAATCAGGTAGAGGCACAAGGCTTTGACTGGCAGATCCCCGGACTGCGCAGGGAGTTGGTCATTGCGCTACTGAAGTCGTTACCTAAATCTTTACGCCGTAATTTTGTGCCGGTGCCTGATTATGCCGATGCATTTCTGGCTCGGGTCCCAAAACCTCAGGGGGATTTATTGGATGCCCTGGCGCGGGAGTTAACCAAAATGACCGGAGTGACCGTGTCACGGGAACAGTGGCAATGGCAGCTACTTCCGGCCCATTTACAGCTCACCTTCCAGGTGCTGGATGAGCAGGGTAAAACCGTGGCCCAGGGGAGCGATCTCACCACCCTGAAACAGCAGCTCAAAGGGGAGATGCAGCAATCCCTGCAGCAGGTGGCACAGCAACAACCTGAGGAACAGAGGATGACCACCTGGGATGTCGGCACCTTACCCCATTACTACCAGCAGCAACATGGCAACTATGGCATCAAAGCCTGGCCTGCTCTGGTGGATGAGAAACAGAGCGTCGTGCTGCGCCTGTTTGACAGTGAGTGGGAACAGCAGCAGGCCATGTGGCAAGGCATACGCCGTCTGCTGCTGCTGGCAATTCCCTCTCCCATTAAGTATCTGCATGAAAAATTGCCCAATCGGGCCAAGCTGGGCCTCTACTTCAACCCTTACGGGCAGGTACTGCAACTGATCGATGATTGTATTGCCTGCGGGGTAGACGCTCTGATGCAACAGACGGGGCTGGTATGGGATCGGGACGCTTTTTTGCAGCTACAGGAGAGGGTGCGAGGGGAGATCAATCCCTGTGTGGTACAGATAGCCAGCCAGGTAGAGCAGATTTTGACCTTAGCCTGGAGCCTGAATAAACGGCTTAAAGGTCGGGTCGATTTAACATTAGCGCTGGGTCTGGCGGATATCAGCAATCAGTTATCCCGGCTGATCTATCCTGGCTTTGTCACCCAGAGTGGTCAGCCGCACCTGGCAGATATTATGCGCTACCTGCAGGGTATTGAGCGGCGTATGGAAAAAATCGCCAGTGACCCCCATCGTGATCGGGCGCATATGGTCAAAGTACAGGAGATGGAGCAGGCGTATCAGCAGTGGCGGGATCAACTGACCCCGGAGCAGCGACACAGCCCGCAAGCGCAGGAGATACGCTGGATGCTGGAGGAGCTACGCATCAGTTATTTTGCCCAACAGCTGGGGACACCTTATCCGGTATCGGAAAAACGGATTCGTCAGGCGATGGTGGCAGTAAAGCAATAAGGTAACATATGATTAACAGTTGCAACAATTAATTTACATTGCTTATTTAGTATGGTAATTATTGACAGGTAAGCTGTTCACTACAGCATCTGTGGCAACTGAATCTACGGTGTACTCTATGAAACCCTCGCCTGTTTTACTGCTGTTATGGTTATTTGCGTTTTTCCCTTTAACAATATCGGCTGAAACCACCATTGCACCGGATAGTCCATTCTGGCTGTCACAACATCCGCCCGAGGAGGAGTTACCTCCTCCGGAGGCGGTGAGCACGCCTTTATTGGCCACTTATACCTATGCACGCTGCTACTATTCGCTCAATCAAGCCGATAAACCGGCGGCCACGACCTGGCTTTGGGCTAAGATGGCAGATAATAAAGAGTGGTTTAAGGTCTATGGCTACTGGTGGAGCGATCACCTGTATCAGATCAAAAATCTTTTTTATACCAGGACGAGCCAGGAGGAGCTTGACTCCGTCTGTGAGCAGACACTGCGGAACAACAATATCAGTCAGCCTCTTCTCAGTACGGCGGTAGCCAATAATCGGTTATCGGTGGATTATCATATCTGGTACACCCCAACCTCTCTTTATAAAGGCAAGCTGGCCTAGGTGATCATATTTGGTGATAGCCTCAGCGACAATGACAATATCTTCAATGCCGCCATGTGGCGCTTCCCTAATCCTAACTCCTGGACCCATGGACGCTTCAGTAATGGTAAAGTCTGGTCAGAGTATTTAGCGGAAGATATTCATTTGCCCCTGCTAAACTGGGCCGTTGGCGGAGCGCCCTCAACGGAGGTTTATCCCATCATGCCGGATATTCGCTCCCAATTGGCCTCCTGGCAAGAATATGCTGCTGCTGCACCCCAGTATGATATCAGCCAATCCCTGTTTATTGTCTGGATCGGCGCTAACGATATCATTACCTATAACACTGCCGTCGATAAAGCCTTTGCCGCAGAAAAAGAGGCCCTGCAACTGTTACTCGCCCGAGGGGCAAAAAATATTGTTGTTATCAATTTGCCCGATGCCAGCCGTTCGCCTGCGGTACGAGGTACCGGAGACGCGCCCAGGGTTTCGTCAGAAATAGCTGAATATAACAGGCAACTGACTGTGCTGGTGGCGGACCTTCAGAGACAATATGCAGGCAGTGTGAATCTGGCGATGTTTGATGTGCGCAGCTATTTTGATGATCTGCTGGATCACCCGCAGAAATATGGTATCAGCAACACCACAGAATCCTGCCTGAATATTAACCGTGATAAAACCACTAACTATGTGCAAACATTCCAGCATCGCCCGAGCTGCCAGGCAGCGCAACAGTTTGTATTTTGGGATCTGATCCATCCCACCACCCATACCCACCGTTTGCTGGCTGATAAAGTCCGGGAACTGATTTTACAAAAGTGGTAACTATCCCCAGGCGGGCGGTAAAATACTGTTGATAATATGGGGACATTTCTCTTTGGCATGGGCGATCATCGCATCTGACAGTATTGCCGTACAGGTAAACGCGTCATCGATACCTAACAGTTTGTCTCGCCACTTATTACATTGAGCTTCTGTCATCATCCCCTGCTGACTGTCGAGCAACATTGCCTCGTGTAACAGGGCCCAGGCATAGAAACGCAGGGTGTCTGGCGAAGCCGTTTCCGTACCAAAGTGAGCGCTGGCAGAATACCTTGCAAAAACAGCGGCCAGACTCAGCAGGGTTTGTGCTTTTTCCAGATCGCCCGCTTGTGTCAGTTCGTAGAGAGTAAAAATGGCAGTAAGATGTTCTCCTGTGAGCCTGATATCCTTGTCTGTGGCACCACGGCGATCCAGTACCGGTGCAAAAATGGCTGCCAGTTTTTTCCCTGATTCAGAATCCGTCAGTTTATGCAGGTCTCCTGCTGTCTGTCTCCTTCGGGTCAACTCTTCACGGAATAGCGTGCTGTATTCCTCTCCCAGGTTTAACAGCTTTAACAGCCTCGGAAATCTGACCCTGTTTTGCACTGCCAGATAACGGTCCAGAAACAGAGGGAATTGCCTGAATAGCGCTACCGGTCTGGTCGGTGACTCATACTCGGGCTTGCCGTTATTCAGTTGATAAAGATAACACTGCGTCCAGACCGTATCCTCATCCCCGTGACGCATCTTATTGAATTGTTTTTGCGAAACCAGCAGGGATTGTTCACCAGATATCAGGATAATATTGTTGGCCTCCGGGTCCTGCCAGGCAGTATTACCCTCCAGGTCACCAAACAGAATCAGACTTGCTTGTATATACGATTTAACGGCCGGAAGCTGAAGATATCTGTTATACAGCGCTTGTGCCTGCTGGCGTACAGCCTCATCAGGGCAGGAGAGGCTGTTAACGATAAGCTGGATAAAGAAATTTTTGTTTTCAATGACATAATCATCAAAATCGGCTTGTTGCTGTACCAGACTTAGCAGAAAGGCACAGTTATCCTTGTTGTCACTAAACC
>JBOFSC010000168.1:0-2000 GCA_051651345.1 Enterobacteriaceae bacterium | reverse complement strand
CACCGTATGAGATCTATGTGAAAGAGAAAGCCATCCTCAATAAAACCCATGAGCGTGCCTATGAAGGTATCGGCAAAAGTGAACTGCTCAAGGGCGATGATAAAAAACGCAAGGGCGGTGATGCCGTGGATGAGGCACGCCAATGGATGTGTAAAAACTTTTTTGATGTGCGTACCTTTGGTGCTGTTATGTCCACTGGCGTTAACTGTGGTCAGGTACGCGGACCGGTACAGTTGACCTTTTCCCGTTCAGTGGATCCGATAGTGGCCCAGGAGCACACCATCACCCGCTGTGCGGTGGCGACTGAAGCGGAAGCATTGAAACAGGATGGCGACAACCGAACAATGGGCCGCAAAAACACAGTACCCTATGCGCTGTATCGCTGCCACGGTTATATCTCCGCCCATCTGGCCAAACAGACTGGCTTTGATGAGGAGGATCTGGCGTTATTATGGCAATCGTTGACTAACATGTTCGACCATGACCGCAGCGCAGCGCGGGGGGATATGAACTGCTGTGCGCTCTATGTTTTTAAGCACGACAGTGAACTGGGTAATGCCCCGGCGCGAAGCTTGTTTGATTTAATCGGTATCAGTCGTAAAAATGAAGAGCCACCGCGTTGCTTTTCAGACTACCAGATCACGGTGGCGCAGACGTTACCTCAGGGCATTAGTCTGATCACAGTGCTGGGTTAAGAATGGACGATCAGCGGCTGATTCCCCTTTCTGCTCTGCAGCATTTTGCCTTCTGCCCGCGCCAGTGCGCGCTGATTCATAATGCGCAAGTCTGGGATGAAAACTGGCTGACGGCACAAGGGCAACTGCTGCATCAACGGGTGGATCAGGGCGGTCCTGAAACACGTAAAGGCGTACGTTATGAGCGGGGCGTCCTGGTCAACGCCCCTGCCCTGGGCCTGACGGGCAAGCTGGATCTGCTGGAAAAAGATCTCTCCAGCGGCCACTTGTTGCCGGTGGAATACAAACGTGGCAAACCGAAAAAGCACGATGCTGATGCCATCCAACTTTGTGCTCAGGCATTTTGTCTGGAAGAGATGACCGGGCAGACAATCGTCTGTGGTGCCTTATGGTATTGGCAGATTAGGCGGCGCACTGAGGTTGAGCTGACAGAATCCTTGCGATCGCGCACCTTGCAGGTTATCAAAGAAACACAAGCGTTACTGCTGTCTGGTGAGATTCCGCATGTCAGGCTGGGTAAACATTGTCTGGCCTGCTCACTGCGTGAATGGTGCCAGCCTGACAGCCTGAAGCGGGATCATTCAACAGACTATATTGATGCTCTCTTTTTGGTGAAGGAACAGTGACATTGAAAAAGTTGCGCAACACGCTGTATATCACCCGAGATGGTGCTTACCTGCATAAAGAGCGGGAGACGCTGCTGGTGGAACAAACCATAGAGGGAAAACGCAACAAATTACTGCAGACACCGATTCATTCGGTGGGAGGCATTTTTTGTTTTGGCAATATTATGATATCACCACAACTGATGGGGTTTTGTGGTGAAAATGGAACACATCTGGCTTTTTATGACGGGTTCGGCCGATTTCAGGCGCGGGTAGTGGGCCGCCAAACCGGCAATGTTCTGCTACGCCGGGCGCAATTTCGTCGGGCTGATGGAGGTGACAGCCAGATTGCCCGTAATATTGTGGCAGCCAAGATCAGCTCTTCGCGCACGATCTTACAGCGCTATCAACGCACCTATGGTGAAAACACGACGCTGAGTGCGGCAATAAAGCGGTTACGGCAGATAGTGACTGAATTACAGACACAAACCGTACTGGAACGCATTCGCGGTTTTGAGGGTGAAGCAGCCAGCCATTATTTTGCCGTATTTGATCAATTGATCACTCATATGTAGGTACTTAAGCTCATAACACATTGATGTACCTTTAATTCATTACAGGGTAAATACTAAGACCTAACGATAGCAACATACTTTTCTGATCTCGCCTGGGATGAGCTCGTTGACCATGAGTCGCAAAA
>JBOFSC010000167.1:0-1750 GCA_051651345.1 Enterobacteriaceae bacterium | reverse complement strand
CTGCCACCACGGTATATTCACTGAAGGTACTGCAGCCCATATAGTGATAGATCGGCTTACCCTGATAAGAGAAACGGCTGGTGCCATCCGGCATCACCCCCTTGCCCTGGGTGACACGCACCGCGCTGCACAGATTGGTCTTACCGGATTGGCAAAACTTACACTTGCCACACTCAGCGGTATAAAGAGGAATAACATGATCCCCAGGCTTGACACTGGTAACACCTTCCCCCACTTCAACCACCACACCGGCCCCTTCATGGCCAAGAACGGCCGGGAAAACCCCTTCCGGATCGTCGCCGGAGAGGGTAAAGGCGTCTGTATGACAGACGCCGGTATGGGTTATCTTAATCAACACCTCACCTTTACGGGGTGGCTCGACATCAATCTCGACAATTTTTAACGGCTGACCAGGTCCGAAGGCGACGGCGGCTCTTGACTTCATAGGTGGACTCCTTTATTGATTCAATCAATATCTACCGATAGACAACGTTCTGTTTTTCCGAAGAATGACATCGTAACACAAATTTAACAGAGGGGAATGTTTCATAAGCAAAGAGTTGAGAATATGGGACAGTGTACAAAATAAAAATTGTGACCTGAATCATAATTTTTAAGATACAGGAAGAGCCTGTAACGCCTGATATAAAATGAACGATATAGATCACAGCTTACAAAATAGTAAGCTGTGATATTTGTTATTTACATTGAAGGAAATTCACAGTATAAGAAAGAACTATCTAAAACATCAGGATGTGTTGTAATAAGTTTAAATTTATGTGCTGTTTATAAATAAATGGAGCGATAAGGACGATATGAAAACATGGTTTAAATTATTTGTTGTTTTATTTATTGTTGGGGGATTAGCCGGATGTGCACGAACCGTTGCTATTGAGCAGGTTCAGGGCACAGTCAGCGCAGGCCACACGATTGAGCAAGTCAAAAACGCTATTCTCAAAGCCGGTCATGGGCGTGAATGGATTATGGAGGATACTGGTTTCGGGGTTATTAATGCGACAATGAAGGCCAGAACCCATATGGTTGAAGTGCGCATCAATTACTCTGCTACTCGTTATTCGATCACCTATACCACCAGTAAAAATATGAAGGCATCGAATGGCAAGATTCATCCAACTTATAATCGCTGGATACGCAATCTGGATAAAGCGATTCAGTTAAATCTATATAATCCAATATAATCGTATAGCCGAACTATTTTGAATCAACAGTGATAATAATTCGGATGCCGCTCTCTGTGCAGAGCGGCTCTTGTTGTCTGGCGGTACTCAAGGATTGTTTTTATGAGTCATCTTTATGACCACGATAATCTGACTGCGCTCGATGCCATCACACAGGCACAGCACATTGCATTTGCTCCAATGCTGTTTCAGGCAGCGGTTAATCTCAGGGATCACGGTATTCTGCTTTATCTGCAACAACAGGGGCAAAATGGTGCAACTCTGCAGGAGATCGTCGCGCATTGTTCCCTGTCAGAACATGCAGTCAGCGTTCTGCTGGATATGGGGCTCAGCGGGCGCATCCTTTATCAGCGTGAAAAAAAATATTTTATTGGTAAGGTCGGCTTGTTTCTCTGTCATGACAAGATGACGCAGATCAATATGAATTTTACCCGAGATGTCTGCTATCAGGGATTTATACGTAGGATCTTTAGGATCAACCAACTGATAACGATAGAAAAAAATGACGTATTTTTAGAAAAAAGAGTGGAAAGTGTGCTGTGATCATGATC
>JBOFSC010000166.1:0-1886 GCA_051651345.1 Enterobacteriaceae bacterium | reverse complement strand
CCCTGGCGGCGATGATTACTCATTAACGCCCTCCGGTTTCATCTTGCCGGATACCGCCTGAGGCAACATCTGTAGCAGTCGCTCCTGCGCCATCTGATGTACCTTTGCCGGTGACATGGGGTGCTGATCATCGTCGTGTTGGGGTTGCCAGAGTAACAGCAAGTAGCGCAGACGCTGTAAACCCGCTGTGGGGCGCGCCTTAATCACGGTATAGCCCCGTTGATTATCCTGAGTCACAGAAGAGACCACCGCCACCGGATAGCCTTCCGGAAAACGGCCCCCTAAACCGGAGGTCACCAGAATATCACCCACCTGAATATCGGAATTAAGCGGCAGATACTCCAGTTGCAGATCCTCAGTACAGCCATTACCGGCTGCGATCACCCGGATATCATTACGCAACACCTGAATGGGCAATGCATGGGCGGGATTACAGATCAGAAGCACCCGGCTGCTATTATTGCTCACCGCGACTACCTGACCCACCACCCCTTTATCGTTGATCACCGGCTGACCGATATAGACCCCTTCCGAGCTGCCTTTATCGATCATCACCTGATCGCTGAAGGGATCGGTGCCGACAGAGAGCACCTGGGCTATCATCTTGTGCTCTTCTTTACGCACCGGGGAGCCCAGTAACGCGCGTAACCGGGCATTCTCCTGCTTTAGCTGCCCCAACAGCAACAGATCGCTGTTTTTCAGGATCAGCTCCTGACGCAATGCCTGGTTTTGCTCAATCATCTGGTCCCGTGTGATCAGATTCTGAGAAACCACATCCAGCGTCGCCTTGGGCCCGTTAGCCAGATAGCGGATCGGCGTCATAAAAGTATCCAGATAACTCCTGACCTGAACAAACAGCCCCATACGGGTATCCGTGATAATTAACGCGATGGCACAAACTATGGCCAGAAAAAGGCGCAGCTGCAGAGAAGGACCTCTGCTAAAAATCGGGTTCATAAGCCAGCGTTACTCCTAACAGTGGTGACAACAGACTCCGCCACTGTTATTCCTCGCTAAACAGATCACCACCGTGCATATCGATCATTTCCAGCGCCTTACCGCCACCCCGTGCCACACAGGTCAGCGGATCTTCCGCCACCACCACAGGAATGCCGGTCTCTTCCATCAGCAGACGATCCAGATTACGCAGCAGGGCGCCACCACCGGTCAACACCATTCCGCGCTCGGAAATATCGGAGGCCAGCTCCGGCGGACACTGCTCCAGCGCCACCATGACACCGCTGACAATACCGGTCAGTGGCTCCTGTAAGGCTTCCAGAATCTCGTTGGAGTTAAGATTGAAACCGCGCGGCACACCTTCGGCCAGATTACGTCCGCGCACTTCGATTTCGCGCACTTCATCACCCGGATAGGCGGAACCGATCTCATGCTTAATGCGCTCTGCGGTGGCTTCACCGATCAGTGAGCCGTAATTGCGACGTACATAGTTGATAATCGCCTCATCGAAGCGGTCACCACCGATACGTACGGAAGAGGAGTAGACCACGCCATTCAGGGAGATCACCGCCACCTCTGTGGTACCACCACCGATATCCACCACCATGGAGCCCGTGGCTTCTGATACCGGCAAACCAGCACCAATAGCGGCCGCCATCGGTTCTTCAATCAGAAACACTTCCCGTGCACCGGCCCCCTGGGCAGATTCACGGATGGCTCTTCTCTCCACCTGAGTGGCTCCGACGGGTACACAGACCAGCACACGCGGGCTGGGGCGCATAAAACTGTTGCTGTGCACCTGTTTGATAAAGTGCTGCAACATTTTCTCGGTAACGAAGAAGTCAGCGATAACACCATCTTTCATTGGGCGAATAGCGGCGATATTTCCTGGCGTACGCCCCAGCATCTGCTTCGCCTCCTGTCCTACC
>JBOFSC010000165.1:0-4378 GCA_051651345.1 Enterobacteriaceae bacterium | reverse complement strand
CCACTCCACCAGAGAGGTGACCTCTTCCAACAGGGAATCATCCAGATCGGCATGTCCGCCAATCTGCCGGGCCACTTGCTCTATCTGCTGTTTAATCTGCGTTTTACGCGCTTCATAGTCAGCGATAACCTTACCGCGCTCTGCCAGTAACTGCTGATACTCTGCAGCATCCTGCAGCGTCATCTCAGCCTCACCCATAAAGCGATGGCCTTTGATCGTCCGTGCAGACTCAATCCCCAACACGCTGCCGGCGATCAGTTGCTGACCGAGCAGCAGTGTCACCGTATGCACCGGACGGATAAACTCGATATCACTGGCACCCCAGCGCATCGCTTTAGGAATCGGTAAGCGTGCCAGCGCGGCACTCACCAGTCCGGGCAATAATTGCTCGGCCGCCACGCCAGGAACCTGAGCCTGATAGAACAGCCACTCGCCCTTATCGGTAGTCAGACGTTGTGCCTGCTCAACAGTGATACCACAACCGCTGGCCCATCCACGGGCCGCTTTGGTGGGTTCACCCTGGGCATCAAACGCCTGGGCCACAGCGGGTCCTCTTTTTTCAATCTGGCGATCTGCCTGGCGGGTGGCCAGTTGACTCACCTGCAGCGCCAGACGACGCGGCGTCGCAAACCAGCGAATCTCCCCATGGGCCAGGGCGACACCCTCCAGTTCGGTCTTGAAGTGATCGGCAAAGGCTTGCGCCAGGGTACGCAGCGCTTTGGGTGGCAACTCTTCCGTACCGATTTCCACCAAAAAAGTCTGTTCTGTCATAGCTGCCCCTTAGCTTTATTTGCGTGACACATGGGAAAACCTAACGCTTCCCGTGAGGCGTAATAGGCTTCAGCCACCCCTTTGGTCAGGGTGCGGATGCGCAGAATATAGCGCTGCCTTTCGGTCACTGATATGGCTTTGCGGGCATCCAGCAGGTTAAAACTGTGCGCGGCTTTCAGCACGCGCTCATAAGCGGGTAACGGCAGCGGCTTTTCCAGCGCCAGTAGCATCTGTGCCTCTTTCTCATACTGGGCGAAACAGGTAAACAGAAAATCGACATCCGCATATTCAAAGTTATAGGTCGATTGCTCCACCTCGTTCTGATGGTAGATATCACCGTAAGTGGTTTTGCCCAGAGGGCCATCACACCAGACCAGGTCATAGACGCTATCCACATTCTGGATATACATGGCAAGGCGCTCAAGACCATAGGTGATCTCACCGGTAACCGGCCTGCACTCAAGGCCACCCACCTGCTGGAAGTAGGTAAACTGAGTCACCTCCATACCATCCAGCCACACTTCCCAGCCTAAGCCCCAAGCCCCCAGAGTCGAGTTTTCCCAGTTGTCTTCGACAAAACGGATATCATGAATCAGGGGATCGATACCTAATTCACGCAGTGAGCCCAGGTAGAGCTCCTGAATATTGTCCGGCGAAGGTTTGATAATCACCTGAAACTGATAGTAATGCTGCAGGCGATTGGGGTTCTCACCATAACGGCCATCGGTAGGACGGCGTGATGGCTGAGCGTAGGCGGCAGCGATCGGCTCCGGGCCAAGTGCTCGCAGGCAGGTCATGGGGTGAGAGGTCCCGGCCCCAACTTCCATATCCAGTGGCTGAATAACAGTGCATCCCTGACGTGCCCAGTAATCCTGCAGCATCAGAATCAGCCCCTGAAATGTCTTGATATCGAATTTTTGCATGTTGTTTTGCTGGAAATCTGACTGAACGTAATCGCTTAGTATACCCGTTGAGTAGAAGAGGTACAGAGAACTTTAATCGCGGAGCAGAAATCCATTAAGGCTGACTATGTCTGACATATTGAAATCTTTGGCCTGGATAAAACTACCCGTATGGCTATATTATAGCTATAATATAGCCATACTGATCTGCTGGTGAGGTTGTTATGTCTACAAGTATTGTCAGAGCCATTGTTTCATCTGAAGTCAAAACCGCCGCTATGGCCAATGCTAAAGCTCTGGGTATGGATATTTCCACAGTAATTCGTCTGGTGGTTAATCGTTTGGCAGCTACCGGAACGCTCCCCGCAGAGCTGCTGCAACCCAACCCAGAGACGCTGGAAGCAATCCGCGAGCTGGAAAGCGGTAATGGACACACGGTGTCTACTATCGATGAGCTAAAGCGCGAACTTGGGTGGTAACCCATGCTGAAAATCGTTTATTCCAGCCGCTTCAAAAAAGACGCCAAACGATACGCCAACAACAAAAAGGTTCAAAGAATAGTCCTCGATATTGTTGCCTTACTGCAAACAGGTGAGCCATTACCTCCACAGTATAAAGAGCATCAATTAATCGGTGCCTATATCGGTTATCTTGAGTGCCACAGCGCGCCAGATTTATTGCTCATTTATCAGCGTAATACTGAGCAGGTCAAACTCTACCGTGTTGGCAATCACTCAGATTTGTTTGGCTAATATTGAGACCGGTTACACCACATCCCCTGCTTTATCCGGCCCTTTAATATGATAACGCCCCCTCTCCTTACGCAGTTCCTGGCTTAACGGATGCTGGCTACAAGCCTCCTGCAAGGTGTGCAAATCGGCAAAATCCGCCTGAGTTTCCTGTTGCGCGCAGCTAACCACCTGGCCCAGCCCATCGATGACCTGGCTCTGACCGCAGAAATGGATCTCTTCCTGCTGCCAGCGCTCCATGCCGGTGCGGTTACAACAGATCAGCGGAGTGGCATTCTCCAGCGCTCTGATGCGCACCATCTCCGTGGTCCAGGGACCGCCATAATTGGCGGGCGCGCACAACAGCTCCGCCCCTTGCTGCACCAGCAGGCGGGCCGCTTCCGGCATCCAGAGATCAAAACAGGTCAGGACGCCAAAGCGGCATTGCCCATCATCAAACGTGGTAAAACCCTCGCCTGCACTAAACAGACGCTTTTCAATGGCGGGCAGATGACATTTGCGTTGCTTGCCGAGCCAGCGGCCACGGGAAACCACAATAGCACTATTATATAACCGATCCCCTTCCCGCTCTGCGATACTGCCCACCAGGGTGGCCTGCTTATCCGCCGAGAGCTGCAACAGAAACTGTACGCTGGCCCCCTCTCTGGCACACTCAGCGCTGGCCTGCAGGGCTGCCCGGTCAGGATGAAAGTAACCGATCGCAAACAGTTCCGGCAACACCAGCAGATCAAACTGTTGTCCCTGTAACGCCTGCTCAATCTGGCGAAAATTGTGCGTCGGATTGGCAAAAGAGACCGGATATTGCAACAGACCTGGTTGCATGATTTTGCTCCTGTTAAAGCGAATGGACTCTCTGTATATTGGTTGCCTGTACAGATACTGAAGTACTAAACCTTACTATTTAGTCTAACTCTTCTGTCTGTGGTACGAAACAGGGAGGAAATATTGTGTTACAGCTCTGCGGCTTACCCGCTATACTGCAATACAAAATGATCAGGAGAGATCTTAGCTATGAGTGACATTCCCCTGACAGTCAGCATGTTAGCGCTGGTTGCCGTGTTAGGTCTGTGGATTGGTAGTTGGCGAATTTACGGTGTCGGGTTTGGTATCGGCGGCGTGCTGTTTGGCGGTATCGTGGTGGGCCACCTCGCCCAGACCAGCGGGATTGTGCTTAACGGCGATATGCTGAACTTCATTCAGGAATTTGGTCTGATCCTGTTTGTTTATACCATCGGTATCCAGGTCGGCCCGGGCTTCTTCTCCTCATTGCGGGCCTCCGGCCTGCAACTCAACGGTTTTGCTCTGTTGCTGGTCCTGCTGGGTGCACTGGTCACCGCAGCGATCCACTACCTGTTTAAAGTCCCCTTACCGGCGATTTTAGGCGTCTTCTCCGGCGCAGTCACCAATACCCCCGCCCTGGGTGCCGGGCAGCAGATCCTGATGGATATTGGCACCGACAATGCCGTTATCAATAAAATGGGTATGGCCTACGCCATGGCTTATCCCTTCGGCATTTGTGGCATCCTGCTGGTGATGTGGCTGATCCGCCTGTTTTTTAAGGTCAATATTGAACGTGAAGCCAAAGCTTTCGATCGGGATAACATGCTGAATCGGGAGGTATTACACACGATCAATATTGAAGTCTGTAATCCCAACCTGAATGGCTTGACGCTACATGAGATACCGCTGCTGAGTCGCGACGATTTGGTCTGTTCCCGCCTGAAGCGTGGCAACACCCTGATGGTGCCTTTGCCCTCCACCCGGGTTGAGTTGGGGGATTACCTGCATCTTGTCGGCCAGAAAGCCATTCTGGAGCAGGCCCGACTGGTGATCGGTGAAGAGGTGGATGTCTCCCTGTCCACTAAGGGCACCGAGTTGACCATGGCCCGGGTGGTGATCACCAATGAGAAAGTACTGGGTAAAAAGATCCGCGATCTCAACCTGAAAGAAAAATAT
>JBOFSC010000164.1:0-4014 GCA_051651345.1 Enterobacteriaceae bacterium | reverse complement strand
CAGTTTGCCACTGCCCGGAGGCTTTCTGGGTCAGTTGCTGATTAGCGCCCTGATCTGCACCATTTTGTGTGCCTGACCATGGCATGGCAACAGCCGCAGCAGAAAAAGCTAATAGTAACGGTATCAAAGAGATAGTCTTTTTCATAATCCTGTCCTCTCAACTTATTGCAGTATCTGATACTCCGGCTGTTGCCAGGTTATCAACGATAAATATTAGCCACAGCAAACAGCTTATCCTTGCCACCAACAGAGATGATCTGGTAACTGCTGGCACCTGCGGCTTGCGCTTTTTCAGCTAACTGCTGCTCCACCTGATCCACGGTGAGTGCGCCCTGAACAGTGATAACCCCCAGGGAAGAGGCTCCAGCTGCTGCCTGATGTACCGGCTCAGCAGCAACACTGGACAGAGATAACAAACCTGCGACAAATCCTAATGCGATGATGCTCTTTTTCATGGTTCTTTCCTCTTCTTCTATCTGTTTATCTATCTATCAATGTCTGTTTTATACACCGTATCAAACAGTGT
Organism: Enterobacteriaceae bacterium; assembly: GCA_051651345.1. Classification (GTDB taxonomy): domain Bacteria; phylum Pseudomonadota; class Gammaproteobacteria; order Enterobacterales; family JBOFSC01; genus JBOFSC01. The sequence continues at coordinate 3,488 of JBOFSC010000164.1, read as the reverse complement.
TTGAAACAATGTATTACCCCAAAGCATTCTTGTCAACAGATTTATAGAGTGTAGGTGATATTTTTTAATGCACTAATTATAATAGTTATTTATTGTAAACAATCGTCATTTTTGCCAAAGAGTTAGCGGTGATAAATTGACAAAAGATGCTGTTTCTTGTATTAAGGTTAAACAGCGTTTAAAACCAGGTGATTTAAATGACAGAACAACTATCAGCACAGTGCCTGTGTACCAAAGAAAAAATCAAAGCGGCGACTCTGGCTCTGATTGCCAGTGAAGGTTTACCGAAGGTGACTATCCGTAAAATTGCGGCGCAAGCGCAGGTGAATATTGCTGCTATCAACTACCATTTTGGTTGTAAAGAGCAGGTGATCGATGAGGTGTTGACCGGGCTGCATCACGAGATCAAGAAAGCCTTCGCGCCATTGAGTGATGAACGTTTAACAGCGGTGGTTCGGTTACAGCGTTTTATCGATGCCTATGTGAGAAATATCCTGCACTATCCTGATTCTGTGATTAATTTTATCCATAAAACGATTAACAATAGTGATATCTGCGGCGGCTATCAGCAGTTTTTAGCTAATGAAGGGGTGCCCCAGGTGCAACAAGTGGTGCAGGAAGTGACCGGAGTGGATCCTGAAACCGCTGCCATACTCACCATCCAACTGTTCGGCGCCATGGCTTTTCCGGCGATTATTGGTCAAAAAAGCAGGCAGGTGTTCAGACTGCAGCTTGAGCGCATTGAAGTGCAACAGCGCTATGCTCAGACACTGTTTAATAAAATTATTGCCGCTCACGCTGTCCAGTTATAGCTACCAGGGAAGAGGACTACTCCTTGGGTGCAGGTAGTGGGGTATTAAACCAGCTATCCAGCTTTTGTTTTAATCTGTCGACACCAATTTTTTCCGGAGAAGAGAACACATCGACCTCAATATCTCCCTGAAAGACTAAAACCGCCTCGCGTACTCGCTCAAGTTGCAACTTGCGGGGCCCAAAAGCCAGCTTATCGGCCTTTGTCAGCAAGACAAAAACCGGCAAATCAACGGCCACGGCCCACTGAATCATCTGTTGATCGAGATCTTTTAACGGATGTCGGATATCCATTAACACCACCAGGCCGCGCAGTGAGTCGCGTAATTGCAGGTATTGGGCCAATGCCTGTTGCCACTTGCGTTTGATCGCTTCAGACACTTCCGCATAACCATAACCGGGCAAATCGACCAGACGGCGACCAGGAGCCAGTTCAAACAAGTTAATCAGCTGAGTTCGTCCCGGCGTTTTACTGATACGCGCCAACTGCTTCTGATTGGTCAATGTATTGAGAGCACTGGATTTGCCTGAATTAGAACGGCCCACAAAAGCGATCTCAACACCGCTGTCTTCCGGCAATTGGGTAACATCCGCTGCACTGGTAACAAATCGGGTTACCTGATAATTGTTTACTGGATTATTCAATGGACTCAATCTCCCCCTGGCTGACCATCTGTTTTATCCCCTTAGCGGGAAGGTACCAGTATAACCGGATTAGCCAGCCAGAGCACTGGCTAAAAGGCAACGACGGGAAATGGCTGTTAATTCGACAAAGATCACATTTTGTGGTTCACCTGTTTTATCTTGTCCATGCCTCTGGTATAAGAGAGAAACGCTATCGAAACGTTTCGATGAAGAGGTGAAGATGAAAAAAGGAGCAGTTTTACAGGCGCGTTTATCGGCACTGATTGCTTCGTTAGGGCATACCGATCAACTGGCTGTAGCCGATGCGGGGCTGCCTGTTCCCGCCAGTACAGAGCGTCTGGATCTGGCGCTGACCCGGGGTATCCCCTCTTTTATGCAGGTGGTAGAGACCATAGCCTCAGAGATGCAAATTGAAGGGGTGATTATGGCCCGGGAGATCAAAGAGGCCAACCCTGACGTCCATGAGCAGATCATGAAACAGATAACCCAGTGGCAACAACAACAGGGTAACAGCATACAGATTACCTATGTCAGCCATGAGCGCTTTAAGACGCAGACAGCGGACTGTCGGGCGGTGGTTCGTAGTGGAGAATGCACGCCCTACGCCAACATTATCCTTTGCTCGGGCGTCGTATTTTGAGGTCTTTATGCAGCCACTTCTACAGTTAACGGATATTGATAAATCGTTTCCCGGGGTTAAAGCGCTCTCTGGTGCCGGTCTGAATGTGTATCCCGGTAAAGTGATGGCCCTGGTGGGGGAGAATGGCGCCGGAAAGTCCACCCTGATGAAAATTGTGACCGGGATTTATCACAAAGATCGGGGCACGATGCGTTATCAGGGGCAGGAAGTGAGTTTTACCGGACCGAAAGCGTCACAAGAAGCGGGGATCGGTATTATTCATCAGGAACTGAACCTGCTGCCCTGGCTGACCATCGCCGAAAATATCTTTCTGGGGCGTGAATTTGTCAACGCGTTGGGCAAGATAGACTGGAGTAAAACTTACCGCGAGGCGGATAAGTTGCTGGCCCGCCTTAACCTGCACTACAGCAGTCGCCGTCTGGTGAGTGAACTCTCCATCGGTGATCAGCAGATGGTTGAAATCGCCAAAGTGCTGAGCTTTAACTCCAAAGTCATCATCATGGATGAGCCCACCGACGCCCTGACCGATACAGAAACCGTGTCTCTGTTTAAGGTGATTCGCGAGTTGACGGCCCAGGGGTGCGGTATTGTCTATATTTCGCACCGGTTACAAGAGATTTTTGCCATTTGTGATGAGGTGACGGTATTGCGCGATGGTCAGTTTATCGCGCAGCGTTCGGTGCCGGAGCTGGATGAACAGACCCTGATCGAGATGATGGTCGGGCGTAAGCTGGAGGATCAATACCCCCATTTACCCCAACAGCGCGGGGCGGCGGCCTTACAGGTGGAACATCTCTTCGGACCGGGCATCGATGACGTCAACTTTACCCTTTATCGCGGCGAGATCCTCGGTATTTCCGGTTTAATGGGGGCGGGCCGCACAGAGCTGATGAAGATGCTCTATGGCGCTCTACCCTACAAGCAGGGAACCTTGCGCCTCAATAATAAAGTGATTGCCCCCCGCACGCCGGGGGATGGTCTCGCGGCAGGCATTGTCTATATTTCAGAAGATCGCAAACGTGATGGACTGGTCTTGGGCATGACGGTTAAAGAGAATATCTCGCTGACCGCACTACCCTATTTCAGCCGCCAGTGGGGCGCGCTCAATCACGGTGCAGAGCAATTGGCGGTGGCCGATTTTATTCAGCTTTTCAATATTAAAACCCCCTCCATGCACCAGGAGATCGGTTTACTCTCTGGCGGTAATCAGCAGAAAGCGGCCATTGCCCGTGGCCTGATGACCCGTCCACAGATTCTGATCCTGGATGAACCCACTCGCGGTGTGGATGTGGGCGCTAAAAAAGAGATCTACCAACTACTCAACCAATTTAAGAAAGAGGGACTGGCCATTATTCTGGTCTCTTCTGATATGCCGGAGGTGCTGGGAATGAGC
>JBOFSC010000163.1:0-9825 GCA_051651345.1 Enterobacteriaceae bacterium | reverse complement strand
GCCATAGGGTGCGCCGTTGCCGGTCCGCATAATAAAGTGATCGCCCTGGTGGGCGATGGTGGCCTGGCGCTGGGATTGGGGGAACTGGCGACCCTGGCGCAGGAACAACTCAATATCACGCTACTGGTGATGAATGACCAGGGGTATGGGGTGATGCGCGGTATTCAGGACAAATATTTTGGCGGCAGACACTACTACAATCAACTGCATACCCCGGACTTTATGCAACTGGCGCAATCGATGGGGCTTAAAGCCTGGCGGATTGAGGAGGCGACTGAATTTAAGTCTACCCTGACAGAGGCGGTGGAGTATCAGGGACCTTCTTTGGTGGTGGTGGAGATGGATAAAATAGGTGCGATCACGTTTGCCGGACCACCGCAGAAACTGTACTGATATGCCCGCGGTCATACTTTTTATGCTTTAACGCCATATTGAGCTTGAATTTTGTTATAGTGGCGGCATAAATTGTGATGACAAACGTTACTTAGTGGGAAACGATATGAAAGTGAAAGGGCTGATGGGGTTATCCCTGATTCTGCTGATAGCAGGTTGTAGTACCACCAACCAGTTGACGACGGGCGGGGCGGAAATCAAGTTTGTCACCGAGAAACCCGGCGCAGAGTGCCGTTATATTGGCGATATCACTGGCGCACAGAGCACCTGGTTCTCCGGCAACGCTTCCGATGCCAGCTCCATGCGTGGAGCGGCAAACGATCTGCGTAATAAGGCGGCTGCTATGGGGGGTAACACCATCTATGGTGCGGACAGCACCCAGGTGAGCTTCTGGTCCAGCTTTGTACCTTTGGATAGCAAAATGGTTGGACAGGTTTACCACTGCGGTAATTGAGAGTTTGTAGTGGTCTCCCAATGTCATTTCCTCATATCCCCTCTCCCCCATTGCGGATGAGGGGATAACCTCTGTGATATCAAACGACAATATCGATATAGCCCTAAAGCATTGCAAGTTGCAGGCAACGACGCGGCAACGTGCAATATAGCGGATATAAAAAACCGCCTGTTATATTGTTTCCATTCTTAGATGAGTAGCGAAGGCATGATATCATTCGTTGCCTGACATTGCCCCTGTGATGAATACGACAGGAATGTGTTATAGAGAGAATACCATTCATTAAAACCCCCGCAAACTCAAGGATACTGGGAACCTCATGCTCCTATGATATTGTGTATTAAACATTGAAGGAGTTGTCATGAAATTGAGACCCTTGATGTTTGCTGCTCTGTTAGTTTCGCCATGTGTCTTTTCTGGCTCGCTGAGTAGCGATAATCAAAGTGTAACAGAGTTTTTAGCGCATAACGCTGCCCTCATGAACCCACACCCAGCCTCAAGTGATGATGCGGTTCTGGACATTGGCAACATCGTCAAAAACCTGCAAACACACTATTACTGCGGCACCAGATCGCGCTACCCAAATTGGACAAATCAGGCTGCTGGCTGTGCTTCGAGTTACCGACCGCAACGCGATTTCTGGCTTGACGGCAACAGCTTTGAGACGCTTATAGACTATCGTAATGTCTATCACGATCCACTGTACTCCATCGACGATGGTGCTGTTTCTGTCTACCAGAAACTGCTACTGACAGGCGGCATTTTTGCTCAGGGAAATGACGACATTGAGTGGTGGGCTCTCGCATTGCTGCGGGCTTACCGCGCCAACCCTGAGCACACGGCCTATCTCGATGCCGCAAAAGCCGTTTTCACACGTATCACCACGAAATTTTGGGATGACACTTGCCAGGGGGGGTCTGGTGGGACAAAAAGAAAACATATAAAAATGCCATCACCAATGAGTTATTTCTTGATCTTGCTGTGGCCCTGTATGAAGTCAGTCACGATCCTGACTATTTGACCTGGGCGCGCAAAGAAGCCGACTGGTTTTTGGCCAGCGGCCTGATAGACAAAACCAATCTCATCCAGGATGGTTTACAGATAGATGCAACAACCCATGTGTGCACGGGCAATCACCAATGGAACTGGACTTACAACCAGGGCGTTTTACTCAACGGCCTGGCACAACTGTCCACCATCACCAATAACCCCCGCTATGCGGCGCAAGCGCAGGCAACTATCGCGGCGGTTCTCAATCCAGCCAATGGGCTTACCGACTCAAAGGGGCTCCTGCATGAAGCCATCGACTCAGCAACATCTGATCGTGAGCAATTCAAGGGGGCTTTTATACGGCATCTGGGCTATTACCTGGACGAACGTCCTGAAGAAAAAGCACAACTTTGTCACTTCATCATGACAAATGCACGCACGCTCTATCAAAATCACCATACGGATGTGCAAGGCAATATCAGCTTTGGATTTCGCTGGGACTGCGCTCCAGGTTCAACGTGTTACGCGGAGGATACAGTCAATGCGACGACGACTTTTTCCGCACTGGATCTATTTAATGTGGCCGCGCGCTGCCAAATGCCTCTGTGAACATCGCCAGAGGCTACAGATTCAAATCCAGCGGAATTTTCCCCGGTTGTCCTGCCACTTCCCGTACCAACCTGGGCACCAGATAACCTGGCAGCGCTTTAATTAAACCGAACGCCAACTCTCTCGCCTGCTGGTCTTCCACCAGGAAGTGGGCTGTACCCTGAACCCGATCCAGCACATGCAGATAGTAAGGCAGAATTCCGGCATCAAACAGGGCATAACTGAGCTGGCTCAATGCCTGCACACTGTCGTTAACCCCACGCAGCAACACACTTTGATTGAGTAACGTCACATCCGCCTGTTTGAGCAGCGACATACTGTGGCGCACCGCCTCATCGATCTCATTGCCATGGTTAATATGGGTCACCAGCACCACCTGCAGGCGACTATAGCGTAAGAGCTTACACAATGTGCGGGTGATCCGGCTCGGTATCACCACAGGTAAGCGGGTATGAATGCGCAAACGTTTAATATGCGCTATCTTCTCCAGTTCACCGATCAGCCAGCTCAACTCATGATCTTTCGCCATCAGCGGATCGCCGCCGGAAAAGAGGATCTCATCTAACTCAGTATGCTGGCGAATATACTCCAGAGCCCTTTGCCAGTGCTGCTTGCCCCCAGGATGCTGCTGATAGGGGAAATGGCGGCGGAAACAGAAGCGGCAATTGATGGCACACCCCGTTTTCACCAACAGCAGGGCGCGATTGCCATATTTGTGCAATAGTCCGGGAACCGCCACCGCATCCTGCTGCTCCTGCAAGGGATCGGTGCTGAATCCGGGATAGAGCAGAGCCTCTTGTGGCAGGGTGATCACCTGCTGTAACAGCGGGTCATCTTTTTGACCCGGTACCATACGGTTGACAAAATCCCGGGGAACCCGCAGGGGGAACAGACGCTGAGAGGCGATGCCCTCCAGCAGCTCAGGATCATCCTGTAGTTGTAGCTGGGTCAGCAGTTCCAGGGGATCGGTGATGACATCGGCGAGGCATTGTAGCCATTCTTCTCTATTGGTACTGTTTTGGGGTACAATATGCAGCATTTTTGAAAGTTTGCTTACTAAAAAGGTAGAAATCCAACATGGCGTCTTATAGTACCAACGAATTTCGCTCAGGTCTCAAAATTATGCAGGATGGCGAACCCTGCGTCATCGTCGAGAATGAGTTCGTGAAACCAGGCAAAGGCCAGGCATTTAATCGTGTCAGAATTCGCAAGCTGATCTCTAACAAGGTATTGGAAAAGACCTTCAAATCCGGTGACAGCGTGGAAGCCGCCGATGTGATGGATATCTCCCTCACCTACCTCTACAGCGATGGCGAGTTCTGGCATTTTATGAATAACGAGAGCTTTGAGCAGCTCGCTGCCGATGAGAAAGCGGTAGGGGACAACGCCAAATGGTTGGTGGAACAGGCAGAGTGTATCCTGACCCTGTGGAATGGTCAGCCTATCTCCGTTACCCCGCCTAACTTTGTTGAGCTGGAAGTGACTGAAACCGATCCGGGCCTGAAGGGTGATACCGCTGGTACTGGTGGCAAACCTGCTACTTTAAGCAGCGGTGCGGTGGTGAAAGTGCCTTTGTTTGTGCAAATCGGTGAAATGATCCGTGTGGATACCCGTTCCGGTGAGTATGTCTCGCGGGTAAAATAAGGATTACCAACTGTACCAGTACATTATTGATGCAGCCTGGTATGTTGTTACAACCGGGACGACCCGGTTGTATGACCTGTTGCCGGAGGACGGCCTCTGGGGTAATTAATAATGGTGTAAATAATGTCCTGGATTATTTTATTAGTGGCTGGCCTGCTGGAAGTGGTGTGGGCGATCGGCCTTAAATATACTTATGGTTTTACCCGTTTGCTCCCTAGCGCGATCACCCTGCTGGCAATGTTTGCCAGTGTATTTCTGCTCGCCTGGGCGATGAAAACCCTGCCGGTTGGTACCGCTTATGCCGTATGGACCGGGATCGGGGCTGTCGGTGCGGCGATAACGGGTATCTACCTGTTTAATGAACCGACCAACGCATTCAGGCTGGTTAGCCTCGGGCTGATTATGGCGGGGATTGTGGGGTTAAAGTTGAGTAATGGGGTGTAGTTGAGTTATTAAGTATAGCTAAATCCGCTAGTTCGGTCTGCGCTCGCAGGTAATCTGCAGGCAGACCGATGTCGATAAATTGGCCTTGCGTTACAAAGACATCAAATTGCCGCGCCATCACGGCCTGCATCAGGTAATCGATTTCAAGAGAAAACGTGCTACCAGGGGAAAAGTGTTCCAGTTGCTCTCGTCTGAACAGATAGCAACCTGCATTAATCAGCCCGGGTCCAGACGTTCCCTTTTCGCTAAATTCTGTGGCAACACCATCCACAACAAGCAGACGACCATAGCGCAGGGTATCCGCTACCTCACGGGCGACGATCAAGGGACGCTGATGAGCACGCCATTGGCGCTCAATGGCATCCACATCCAGATCCAGAAAAGTGTCACCATTAAACACAAACAGATGTTCGGACCTGGCTTGTTCCATGGCGAGCAGAATAGCCCCTCCGGTGCCCAGAGGCTGCTCCTCGACGGCATAGACCAACTCCATGCCGGCAAAGTGCGAACCGAAATAACGACTAATTTTATCAGCCATAAATCCCACAGATAAAATCACCCGGCTAAAACCCTTGTGTGCCAGCGAAGTTATCACGATTTCAAGAAAAGGACGCCCGGCGACAAGGGCCATAGGCTTGGGTACATCAGAGACTAACTGACGCAAGCGCGTGCCCAACCCACCGGCAAGAACAATGGCTTCCATCTTATTATCCGTCAGCACAGACAACAGGAGGGACTGAGTTTCTGGCATCCGTGGTATGGGGTAATTCCTGATGGCATCTCCAGGCCTGGGTACCATATTTAGTGAAGTGGCAGTTATTGACCTGGCCGCCGAAATGATTCAGAGCGCGAATGACAGCCATGCGTTTTTCTGTCGGCACAAAGAACCACATAAAGCCCCCACCGCCAGCGCCTGACACTTTCCCAGCCAGAGCACCAGCCTGAATAGCCGCATCATAAATAGTATCGATATAGGGGTTTGATACGGTTTTGGCCGAGCGCTTCTTGTTTTCCCAGGCATGGTGCATGGACTCCACGAAACCAGCGAAATCGCCGCGTAACAGACACTCCTTCATCACCAGTGCCTCACGCTTGATGCCATGCATAGCGTCAAGAGCATCCGCGATGCCGGATGCGACATTGTTGCTCTGGTCAGCAATAATATGTGCCGATTGTCGGGAGACGCCGGTAAAAAAGAGTATCAAAGAAGCCTCCAGTTCGCAGATGACCCAGTTTTTGATGCGTAAGGGGCTGATGATGGCCCTTTCGTTGGCGTAAAACTCCATAAAATTGAAGCCGCCAAAGGTGGCAGAATAGTGATCCTGACGTCCTCCCTGTAAACCGCACTCTATTCGTTCAATTTGCCAGGCCATTTGCGCGATACTGTAGTCATCCAGAGTAAGATTTAATAGCTCAGCAAAGGCACGAAGCATCGTGACGACCAGCGTGGATGAGGAGCCCAATCCTGAGCCGACCGGGGCATCGCAAAAGGTACTCAATTCCATCGGAATGGATTTACCGTCATTAAAGTGCTGCACAATGTGCTGATAAACCGCCTTATGTAAATCGAGTTTGCCATTCAGTAATGGAGGTACTTGTGCCAGCAGCGTTTGCTCGATCTGTTGGTCGGCGGCAATGAAGCGCACGACAGGCTCATCCAGGGTTTTGATAACGGCGTAGGCATAGCGGTCGATGGTGGTATTGAGGACATAGCTACCATGAAGATCGCAATAAGGGGATACATCAGTGCCACCACCGGCTAAGCCGAGGCGCAGCGGGGCGCGGGCGCGAATAATTGTCATAAATGAGTCATCTGCTATTAGCGATTCAACGGAATCCGTCCCCTGGAGATTTCATTGCGCCAGTGATCCAGCAAATCGGCGAACATTTGCTTTGCTGGTATCTCCGGTTTCCAGTTAATGGTGGCGCGAATTTTACTGTTATCGAACATTTGGTAATCGGCGTCAATGGGGCGAAGGCGGTCCTGGTCAGTCATGATTTTGATATCCCGGCGAGTGCTGAGTCCAAGAAGAATTTCAATGACTTCTGGTAATTGAAAAGCCTCTTCACCGGCAATATTGAAGTACTCTCCGTTGGGGATTTTCCCCTGAGCACTGGCCTCAAGTAACAGAAAATAAGCTCTGACAGCATCACGCACATCCTGAAAGGTTCTGGTACTGGCAAGGTTGCCGACGCGAATGATCGGTTCCTGATATCCGGCTTCAATCAGGGCAATCTGTTTGGCCACGGTACTCTCAAAAAATACATCACTGCGGCGCGGCCCGGAGTGTGTGCCCATGCGTGTGATAAAGGTGCGCATCTCATATGCTTCGCCGTAGAAACGCCCGAGGTAATCTGCGCCTATTTTACTGATGCTGTATGGACTGGCCCCGTGAAAAGGCATCTCTTCGGTGAGCGGAACGCCTGGTCTGGCTCTGCCATACACTTCGCTGGAGGAGCAAATATGGATCACTGGGTTATAGCCATCCGTCTCTTTCTGCTGTCTGACGCTTTCCAGCAGGTTGGCAGTGCCGATGATATTACTCTGTAATGTCTCAATAGGAATATCGAATGAGGTCCGGGGATAGGACTGGGCTGCCAGGTGCGAAATATAGTCGGGTTTGAGGGTCCTGATCATCCGCGCGAGAGCGGAATAGTCGTTGAGGTCAGCATAATAGAGACTGATCCGATCTTTGCGATTGATTCGGTCGGTCAGATGGTAAAGATTGTCCATGGGTTCTTGCCAGCGCATCATGCCGACGATGTTACAGGTGGTATTGTTAAGTAAATAGTCAGCAAGCTGCGAGCCGACTTGTCCTGTAATGCCGGTGATCAAAATGTTATTCGTCATAACACTGTCCTGGTATCAGAAGAGGAACCAAACTCCAGTTGGATAGCCTCACGGAGGGGGTGAGGGGAACGTCCAGACAGTCGGGCAAAAATTGGCGATGTCATTGCAATGACACGAGGCCTGTTGCTAAAGAAATTGGCATCGGGTTCGGTGACTTTAAACCGCAAATCCTGCAGATGTGTGTCCCGAAGGCATTGTGCAAACTCGATCCGGGAAAGAACCTGCGGGCCGCCGAAATTAATAAACTGTTCGGGAATCTTATGCCAGTGTTCGGCCAATGCCATGGCCCCGGAGATCACATCGCCACGGTGAACGATAGCGCGAAAAAAGGGATGAAACAGAGCAGCTTCCTCAGCGCGTTGAGAACATCCAATAAGGTAGCGGGTGAACTTGTCTTCCCGTGAAAAAACATAGGAGAGGCGAATGGCTTTAAACGATGGATTTCCCCTGAAGCGCTGCTCAATTTCGTGTTTCATCACGGCATATTCACCTGCGGGATAACAAGTGGCACTTTCATCAAATGCATTCTCGCGCTCGCCATAGATCGTATCGCTGGAAAAGAAGATAACGCGGGCACCCCGGTTAATGGCTTGAGAGATAAAGGTGGCGGTTCCTGTCACGTTGACAGTCCACACTTTGGCATATTCCTGAGCACAAATATCAGGCGCAGAGATTGCCGCAGTGACAAAGATAATATCGCCCGCACGGATTTTTCCATATTCAAAATCAGCAGGGGTAGTAAGATCCAGGTGCCATAACCCTTTTTTTCCTGAAGACGATGTACCATAACAATGGCAGTGCTCACGGGCGAACTGATATAAGGGAGCTCCGATATAGCCCGTGGCACCAATAACAAAAAATGTACTTTTGCGTTTTGTCATAATTTTTGGGCGAAAAATAGATATTGCTCACGTCCCAAATAACCTTGTTGTTGGGACCAATAGGCGTGACAGCGAACCTTTTTAAATCCCAACGCCTTGAGTTGCTCCAGCATTTCCCAGCCGAAATAGCGGAAGCATAGGGCACCTCGTTCAGGATCAACTGGATTGCCATGATATTCTGCAGGTAAGTGGTGCAATATTGTCCCCTCTTCACTTAAGCTGGCCCGTATGACATCAGTGCGACTGTCTGCTTCAAAAGGGACTGAAAAAAGCAGCACGCCCTCCGGTTTTAATATGCGATAAAGCTCACGGAACGCTCTCTCTGGCTCGGGAATATGTTCAAGGACATCCAGGGAGAGAACCCGATCGAATGCATTATCGGGGAAACTCAGGTTCATGACATCTTCATGACGAATACCGTCGATAAAAGTTCCGGGGTGATGAGAGGGACCAAAATATTCGCTGCCTTGTAGATGTCGATACCGTGCTGCAAGCCAGTTGTAGGTAGTTGTGATTCTTTCCGTAATGTAAATGTGATTATCCGGCTCTGGCGGTGCACAGGTATGGAGTAGATTCAGTATCGCCCGTACACGGTTAACTAAACCGCAGTGTTCGCACTGCATATGCTCACGCCAGTTTGGCATTGGGCGTCCATCAGGCGTGTTGTGGGTTGAATAGAGAAAACTGGTCAGAAAATGGGTGTGTGTGCCACAGACACAGCAGAACCCTTTGGTTTTGAAAGCCTCTGAGTGTTCAACAGGAAGCAAGGCTTGTTCCTGCAGGACTCGCTTTTGGTACTCCTGAGCCATCTTTTCTGAATGCTTTTGAAAGGCGTCATAGCTATCGATCTCCACCCTATTCCTGATGGGCTGCCAGCCTTCATTCACCGCAAAGAGTAGGGTGCGAACCTGATGGGTGATCACCTCAATGGAATAATTTTCTAATGCGAATTGATGTCCTCCGGTACTTAACCTCTGCCAGAGTTCGCCGTCAAGATAAGCCTCGCACAGATCACGGGCAAATTGTTCCGGTGTTTCAGCGATAACTATATTTTTACCTGTAGTGAGCCCCATCCCTTCAGCGGCTATCGGCGTTGCTACACAGGGTACACCGTAACACAGGCTGGTACCTATCTTGCCTTTGATGCCCGCACCATAGCGGAGAGGCGCAATGGAGAGTCGGATATCGGCGAATAGCGGAACCAGGTCGTCAACAAAACCAATAAGATCGATGCCCGGTATGTTAGCCAAATGCCGAATTGACTTCGGTGGATTAGCGCCCACAACCTTAAAACGGATATCAATAATTTCACGCCGGATAATCGGGAATATCGTTTTAGCAAAATAGAGTACTGCGTCTACATTCGGCTGGTGCGCAAAGCTGCCGATAAACAGAATATCACGACGCTGCTCATAGCTCTTGCTTGCCCCCGGGATCTGTTTGAAAACAACAGGTAATACCGCCAGTGAGGCTTCTGACCTGAGTTCGCGGATGATATACAGTTCCTCTTGACTCAGTAATATCGAAAGGTCACATCTGTCGATAAGTTCGAGCTCTTG
>JBOFSC010000162.1:0-3619 GCA_051651345.1 Enterobacteriaceae bacterium | reverse complement strand
TTTGCGACTCATGGTCAACGAGCTCATCCCAGGCGAGATCAGAAAAGTATGTTGCTATCGTTAGGTCTTAGTATTTACCCTGTAATGAATTAAAGGTACATCAATGTGTTATGAGCTTAAGTACCTACATATGTGTGGCTGCTGGTTTAATCATCCATCAGGATTCCGGAGAAAAACGGCGTCTGGGTGAATATCAAATCAAGTTGCTGGATGTGCTGTTGCAGCATGCCGGTAAAATTCTCTCACGGGAAGAGTTGACCCATCTGGTGTGGGAGCGGCGGGTGATCGGCAATAACAGCCTGCCCAATGCGATTTACGCCCTGCGCTGCGCGCTGGAAGATGATGGTAAAAAGCAGATGATCATCCAGACGATCCCGCGTAAAGGCTATATTCTTGATGCCAGCTACTGCACCCCGATTTCCCCCACTGTTGAGGTTTGCAACTATCCTGTTATTGACCCGCCCGCGAGATCTACCCCGCCTCGCCATATCAAACGCAGGATCACACAGTGGCCTGGCTATATTTGGCTGCTACTGTTGGTGCTGTTTATTATCGCCGGGTTGGCGGGGATGATGCTTAAAAGCGCCCACCAGCCCCTGCAGATGGAGCAACAGATCAGTAACCGCTACCAACAAATCCAACTCTATCGTCTGCAAAACCCCTCATGGTCGGCCATGTCGAGTGATACTTTTTATCCTCAGCTCAGCACCTCTTTGCAGCAGTTGGATCACTCTCTGGCAGCCCGGCAAATGCAGATGAAGATGTACTACTTTATCTCCTCCTCTGCCAACCTGAACCTGACCTTGCTCTTTAAATCAGAGTGTCAGCAACAACAGCTAATAATGACGATTCAGCACTGGCGAGCCAATGTAACGGCGCTAAATCAACTTATCACTCGGGAAACGGAAAGAAAAATCAATGAGATGGCAAATTGTTCTGACTAGCTGCCTTGTGACAGCAGGTATCTTACTCAGTTGGGCGATGCCCTATGTTAATGCGGCCCTGCCTGCTGCCAGCGAAGCGATACAGGAAAATAGCATTCAACTGGGTTTTTATGATCTGCGCGATGGTCAGCAGGAGATCTATGAGGCGGCGGTATTGATGGATAACAGTGCCATTAATGTCACCCTGACCCAGCCAAATAATCCCCACTTTCAGGCTCAGGGGCGATTACAGACCATTGAAAGCCATCATAGTACTCACCTGCTGACGTATCAGACCCTCTACTATCGCAATGACAATAACAATCCGATGATCTCCGATGCTCTGGATTATCTGCAACATAATCCACTGAATATCGTCGCCGATAAGATACCGGAGCAAAGCAGCATCTTTAATCAGGCAGGGCTGTTGGTGTTATGGCCGTGATTAGGCCAGCACATTTTTGACAATAAACGCGCGCAGGTTGGCCTGGGCTCCCAGGGCCTGGCTTAGGGCACCATAATCGCCGGAGGCGGATTGCAGTTTATTGGCCAGTTGGCGGGAGGCTGCTTCTGCCGCTGCGCTCTCTTTATAGGTGTTCATGGTATTTAAGCGCTGTTCCACCTGCTCGCGGCTGCGTGCCAGCAGATGGCGCTGCTGTGTTACCTGCTCAAGGGCCCGGGCTAACTCTTTGCCCTGGATGCGTGTCTGCTGAGGCTGTCTGGCTACCTCGCGCAGCTCATCCACCATGCCCGTCTCTTTCTGTACTAACACCGGGTTAAACTGCCCTGATGGATAGCGGTAGCCTTCCCCTGAGACACTTGACTGTGAGCTGACCCGCTCCCATTGCTGTTCCGACACGCTAAAGGTCAGTTGCTGACGCTCATCCAGGGTGCCGTGGATGCCCCAGCGGCCTAATCCCTGATTCAACTGACGCACGATATGTTGCGGGGAGCTGTTGGCACCCAGACGTACCGCCACCAATTCACGCCGTTCACCCGCCAGAGAGAACAGCAGGGTTTCGCTTTTTTCACTCTGCAGCAGCGCCTGACCCTCTTTCACAGAAAAGCGAACTTCGCTGCGCCCTTCCAGAGAGACGTTCAGCTGTTGATCAATGGTATTACCGGAAAGTTGTTGCCGGCGATCCAGCAGCTGCTCCAGTGTGGCAGCACTCTGCGCTCTGTTTTTACTGCTGCCGACAGCACCGTTAGACTGGCGCATACGCAATAACAGCGTCTCGGTGTGACGCAGATAGCTATCGGCCTGCTGCACGGCAGTGATCTGGTCATTAAGCTGGACGTTATAGCGTACAGGACGTGTAGAGATAAGCGGATGATCAGGAAACTCCTGAATCTTCTCCGTCTGGGGTTGGGAAACCGCGGTTGTCTTTGCCCGCTCAGCACGGGCAAGCCCTCTTGCCGCAGAGGCGGAAGAGGGTGTCAGTACTGTTTTGGCCGTGGTTTTAAGGCCTACCTGCATAGTGTTAAAAACCTGATATTAATAAAGTGAAAGTTCCGTGATTTTCTTATAAATCCCCAAGGTCAGTTGCATTGAATCCATCATCATACCCAGGCGAGTTTTCACCTCTACCGGATTGGCCTGTGACAGGTCCTGCAAGATCCACTCGTTAGCAATCTTAACCCCTTCGTGGGTATCTTTCATCAGTTCAAGCTGATTTTGCCGACCACCGAGATCGCCCAGTACTGCCGCATTTTTACCGATCGCCCTCTGGACGCTATCCGTGACTTCACGCATCTCATCCACATAAGTGGCGCGATCAATGGTGGGGTCCTGCATCTTCTTGCTCAGATCGTTGAGCTTGTTCAGCAGTGCCATATCCCCACCACCTTCAGAAAACACGGTACTCAGATCGGTGTTACTGGGGATATCGACCCCATTACCAATGGTGGATTCGCGCTGATCATGGTTACCCTGGAAGATATATTTGCCCTGGGCTTCATCATAAATCACTGGTGCTTGATTGTCTTTGGTGCCGCCGAACAGATATTGTCCGTCGACATTCTTGCTGTTCATCTCACCCACCAGGGTTTGCACCAGTGACGCCAGTTCCTGGCCATAGCCCTGCATATCCTCTTGCGAAGCCGAATCGTTAACGGCCGCCAGCAATTTCTCATTGACCTTCTGCAGGGCATCGTCAACGGATTTAACATGGGTTTCCTGGCTGGTCAGGCTACCAGCGATCCGGTCGATATTCTGCTGGTACTGCTCCAGGCGCGATTTTTCGCGGTTCAACTGAATGATACGCGTGGCGGAAACCGGATCATCTGAGGGGCGCAGTATCTTTTTACCTGTCTGCATCTGTTCAAACAGTCGGCTCATGGAGGAGACATTTTGCCGATGCTTGTTGAGCATCATTGAAGACATGTTTAAGGTGGTAATTCTCATTATTATTTTCCTGTCGTCCGGTTAAAACAGTGCCAACAAATCGGCAAAAATCTGGTTGCCAGTAGAGATCACTTTCAGGTTGGAATTATAGACCTGGGTATAAGTGAGCAAATTCATCTCTTCTTCATTACTATCCACACCACTGACACTGATGCGCTGAGATTCGTTCTCATTTAATACATTCATGGCAGCTTCCTGTTCGGTTTTATTATGACGACTGGCGTTACCGACCCTGGTGACCATAGATGTGGCAGCATCACTAAGACTCATTTTGCCAATGCCCGGAATATCA
>JBOFSC010000161.1:0-2240 GCA_051651345.1 Enterobacteriaceae bacterium | reverse complement strand
GCCCCACTCTTCAGGAATAATCCCATGTTGCGTCAGTTCGTTTTTGACCCGCTCCGGATCCGCTTCTGGCTTATCGATCTTGTTGATAGCCACGACCACCGGCACACTGGCCGCTTTGGCGTGCTGGATAGCTTCCACCGTCTGTGGCATCACACCATCATCTGCCGCCACGACCAGCACAACGATATCTGTCGCCCTGGCACCACGGGAGCGCATAGCAGTAAATGCTGCGTGCCCTGGGGTATCCAGGAAGGTGATCATGCCGTTCGGGGTTTCCACATGGTAAGCACCGATGTGCTGAGTGATTCCTCCCGCTTCTCCGGAAGCCACTTTAGTGGAACGGATATAGTCCAGCAGTGAGGTTTTACCGTGGTCAACGTGACCCATGATGGTCACCACCGGGGCCCGACCTTCGCTCGCTGCGCCGGTATCACGATCACTCATCAACGCCTCTTCCAGCTCGTTCTCACGGCGCAGGATAACTTTGTGACCCATCTCTTCAGCCACCATCTGGGCGGTTTCCTGATCGATCACCTGATTGATGGTTGCCATGGCACCCATTTTCATCATGGCCTTGAT
The DNA here is from genome assembly GCA_051651345.1 of Enterobacteriaceae bacterium. Lineage (GTDB taxonomy): Bacteria > Pseudomonadota > Gammaproteobacteria > Enterobacterales > JBOFSC01 > JBOFSC01. The sequence continues at coordinate 1,661 of JBOFSC010000161.1, read as the reverse complement.
CACCTGAGAGCCTTTTACCGCCATCTTGTTGGACAGTTCCGCCACCGTAATGGTTTCACCGATCACCACATCGCGGTTAACACTCTGGGCTGGCTTATTAAAGCCCTGTTGCAGTGCACTGGCCTTACGCTTACTTTTATGTGTATGACCGCGACTGACCACCCGCTCCTCTTCCCGTTCTGCTTTCTCGGAAAGACGGCTGCTTTTCTTCTGCTTGGGACTTTTACTGGTACGGCTGCGGGCACGACGATCCCCTTCCACCTTACGATCACTCTCATCCTCCGCCTCGCGGGCGTGCTGGGAAGTCATCACATGGTAGTCATTGGCATCATCCTGCACCTCTTCAGGCTCCTTTTGCCACTCAGAGGCATTCTCTTCCGCCATCCGGCGCGCTTCTTCCGCAACCCGCTTAGCTTCTTCTTCCAGCTTGCGCTGCGCCTCCAGCTCGGCCTTACGTTTCAACTCAGCAGCTTCGGCTTCACGACGCGCTTTCTCTGACAGAGGCGCCTTAGGCTTACTCTGTGGCTGCTGAGTCTCTTCCTGTGCAGGCTGCTGCGCTGCTGCGCTGTCAAGCCTGACTTTTTCCGCAGCAGCACGCTGAGCCTCTTCCTGTGCTTTTAACTGCTCAGCTTCCTGTGCAGCCAGGCGTGCCTGCTCCTCTTCGGCCTGGCGTCTTTCCAGCTCTTCAGCTTCCTGTTTCGCCTGCGCTTCGGCCTGCATCTGCTCAACGTCAGCCGCATCACGTTTGACATAAGTGCGCTTTTTACGCACCTCTATCTGTACGGATTTGCTCTTGCCCCCTGTACTGGGAATACTCAAGGTACTGCGCGTTTTACGCTGCAGTGTCAATTTACTGGGAGTGCCCGCCACATCACTACTTAAATGTGCGAGCAGCTTCTCTTTCTCTTGCTGGGTGATGGCATCACCAGCAGAGGATTTCTCGATTCCAGCTTCAGCCAACTGCTGCAACAGGCGATCTACCGGAGTCTGAATCTCTGCGGCCAGCGATTTAATAGTTACTTCTGACATGCTGTTCCTTCCTGCTACAGTTATTGCTCTTCATTATTACCAAACCAGCAGATATTGCGGGCAGCCATGATTAGCTCCCCAGCCTGCTCATCACTCAGACCTTCAATATCCGCCAGATCATCTATGCCCTGTTCTGCCAAGTCTTCCAGAGTACATACTCCCTGAGCCGCCAGCCGTAAAGCCATGATGCGGTCCAAACCAGGCAGAGCCAGCAAATCCTCACTGGGTTTATTATCCCCAAGGCTCTCTTCTTGTGCCAGCGCCAGTGTCGTCAATGCGGCTTTAGCGCGGGTACGTAATGTTTCTACCAGTTCTTCATCCAGCCCCTCGATCTCCAGTAGCTCACTGACCGGAATATAGGCCAGTTCCTCCAGGGTCGAGAACCCCTCTTCCACCAGCAAGGTGGCAAATTCTTGGTCCACATCCAGATAGCGGGTGAAGGTAAGAATGGCGGCATGGGCCTCTGCCTGATGCTTGGCCTGCAGCTCTTCGCTGGTCATCACATTCAGTTCCCAACCTGACAGTTGCGAAGCCAGGCGAACATTCTGCCCGTTGCGCCCGATGGCCTGAGCAAGATTACTGCTATCCACCGCGATATCCATCTGATGCTTATCTTCATCCACTACAATGGA
>JBOFSC010000160.1:0-15829 GCA_051651345.1 Enterobacteriaceae bacterium | reverse complement strand
TTGCGACTCATGGTCAACGAGCTCATCCCAGGCGAGATCAGAAAAGTATGTTGCTATCGTTAGGTCTTAGTATTTACCCTGTAATGAATTAAAGGTACATCAATGTGTTATGAGCTTAAGTACCTACATATGATCGGCTGTTAGGCATCACTGCGCTATTAAGGGCATCCATATCATTGAGGTCGATATAGCTGAAACTCATATCCGAGGTATAGCGTTTCACTCTCTCGAACAGACGATAGGTTCCACCATAGACCCCACTCATCACAATAATATGGGAGTCTCTGGGCAATAACTCCAGTACCAAAGAAGTGGCCGCGACACCGGATGCCGTAGCGGTGGCATAAATGCCCCCTTCTAATTCAGCCAGCGCACTTTCATAGGCAGAGCGGGTGGGATTAGCGCAGCGGGAATAACTGAATTCTCCCCCTTCTCCCAAATTGGGGTGGATAAACGAGCTGGCCGTGACAATAGGCGGAAATATGGCGTTATGTCCGGGGTCACGCTGATCTCCGGCATGCACTGCCAAAGTCTCTATAGATGTCGTGGTTTTCATATTGAGCACCTCTTTTTAATATTGTTGTTGTAAAACTGACTTTACTGTAAGCTGTTCATGCAATTTCATAATATGATTTCCCACAACAATACACTCACACATCAAGAATTTCTTTTTCTTTTACTGGCGTTTTGCTGATAAAAGAGAAATATTTTCTCCCACATATCGGCGGGAGAAAATTAAATTTTAACAATATACAAAGTCGTTTTTCAGGGCACAAAACCCGACCATAATTCTGCAACCCGGGCGGGTTTTGAGATAAATTGTACACGTTCAGCAGAGTGCTCAAACTGACAATATAATGGCTCCTCGCTTAGACCAAATTCCCGATAGTGCCGGGGCGTCTTAATCTCCAGAGTACAGGGTCGATATCGGGGATTGTGTTGCCAGACAATTTCCCCTTCCTGTAACAGCGGATACCAGGCCAGACCCTGATAAGCCCGTACGGCCTCATATTCAAAACCATATTCTCTGTCGCACCAGGCGGCAAAGGTCAACGGTGTCGTGGGATCGGCTGAAATGGTGGCGTGTGCCCAGCCAGGTGGCACCAACACATGCTGTCCGGGTGAGGCCTGCACCGCAAAACAGCGTCCCGGCTCGTCTGCAACCCGCTCCTGCATATAAATAATGGCCCGGCCCTGCCAAATCTCATACAGCTCCGGTGGTGACCAGCCACTATGCTGGCTGACCCGATGAATATGCCCCTGGCTGCGTATCGGCTCCTCCCCCAAAGTGCCTGCGGCGTAGGTGACCACACCAAACAGTAGCATACGCTGTTTCAGCTCTGGCAAATGGTGTTGCTTCGCCACATCCATGGCGATAGCGTAAACCTGCTCCGGTCCGCTGCACTCAGGGTCACGCAGCGAGGGACGAATCTGCTCCAGGGTACGGATTTCACTCTGCGGTCCGGTTACCGGTGTCTGATAGTGAAAAGCCATGGGCGAATGCTGTACTTCCATTGACAGGCCAAATTGCCTGGCAGACCACCCTTTACTCATACTGCACCTCCACCTTTACCTCTCCCTCTCGGTTATAGAGACGCCAGCGAAAACCCTGGGGTAAAAGTGCTTGATAATCATGCCCGGCCATCACCGGCCATACCGCCAGTGCCGATAATATGTCAGCTCCGGTGTTGATCAGACGATGGGCGGTAAATCCAGCGATATGGTGCACCGAGCCCGATGCAACCTGTTCACAGCGCACTTCACCCTGCTCTGTTTGCAGTAGCAACACCCCTGTCCCCCTCAGACCAAAATAAAATTCAGCCTGCTCCCGGCGCTGGTGGAAATGACCCCGGGTCATAAAATACTCCTCACCCACCCGGCCAGCCTGAAGGTGAGTGATACCGGTATGCAGCTCGCCTTCCACCATGGGAGAGGTGAGCATGTCAACCCGATAGACTTCTTGTTGGGGGGATAAGCGAGAGTATGCTTGTTGATCAGCAAAGACACCGGCCAGATCGCCCAGAGTCGTGACTTTGCTATGCACAGCGTCACCCGTCAGGCGAGCACTCTGCCAGTGGATGTGAGGAGGTATGTGAAATAAAGTATCCATCTGTTTACTCCGGCCCGAGGAGAGACAGACGTTGTCACTATAGTGGAGCGATACAACTAAGTCCAGTAAGTCCAGAAGAGATCTTCTCTGCAAATGGGTTAACAGATCATTATGATAAATACGGGTTGAATCGCAGCATTCATGATGATTTTTCTAAAAGTACAATGTTAAAGTGAGCTTTGTCACGATGGTACTTTTTGCCCACAAAAATCGCTGGATTAATGGTGATCTTATAGGTAATGTACGTGAAAAGTTAATATTTATATTACTATTATTAATTGTTTTCAGTGGCATTATGACGTTGCTGTGGGTGAGAGGACTATTTATGTTTGCTAAAGCAAAATGCAGTTTTCTTATGGCTGCTGGTTCAATACTGAACATATTCCCGTCTGTTTCAGAAGCAGGTCCTGATGATTTTAGTACTGACTACGAGATGATTGCTTCAGACTGGCAGAACATTGGAAGTGACATCCAAAGGGCTATAGAGATCTATGAGTCAGAACAAATTACCACAGAAGAGGAAAAACAAACCCTATCCTGATAAAATTCAATCCGTTGATGAATACATTGATCAAGCAGCAAGTTCACCTGAGTTTTTAAACAAACTGCATGATAGCGCCAATAAGCAACAACTGGTCTCCATTAGCAGAGCGATGATACATTTTGGCCCATTGCCAGATCCTGACACCTTAAAGAGATACGAAGCGACCATTAAAGGATCTGCGAACTGGATGATAGCCAGAGCTGAGAAAGAGCAAAGTCATCGCCACAAATTTGATTTAATCAAAGAACGCAACCAGCTTATTTTAAAATTATTAGGTCAAACTTTTGGTCTTACATCAGTCATCTTGATTATTTGGTTTGCTGTAATGTTAACAGCCTCCCATCCTGTGGCAGCTGCAACAATGGTAACAGGAACCGTTGCGTCATTAGCCTATGTTTTTGTTATGGGACGCAAGCATGATGCTCAGCCCCCTAAGCAAAAGTCAGGTGAACAAAGTCAGCCACCTGATAAAACGGATAACGATTAAGGCAGGTTTCTTCCTCAGCTCGATATAAAATGCCAGGAGTTGTACAATCACGCCCAACCTCAAGCAATCGCACATAATTGTAGCCAATGACTAACACTACACAACAACCTACATTCTACGTCCATGACTACGAGACCTTCGGTAAGCATCCGGCGCGGGATCGTCCGGCACAATTTGCCGGGGTTCGCACCGATGCCGATTTTAATATTATTGAAGATCCGCTGGTGATTTACTGTCAGCCTGCCGATGACTATCTGCCCGATCCCGAAGCGGTGATGATCACTGGCATCACCCCGCAAATAGCCGGGGCCAAAGGGGTGGTGGAAGCGGAGTTTGCCCGCTCAATTCATGAGGTTTTCAGCCAGCCGCAGACCTGTATTCTCGGCTATAACAATATTCGCTTCGATGATGAGTTCACCCGTCATCTGTTTTATCGCAATTTTATCGATCCTTACGCCTATAGCTGGCAGCAGGGTAACTCCCGCTGGGATCTACTTGATATGCTGCGCACCTGTTATGCCCTGCGCCCCGATGGTATCGAATGGCCTCTGAATGAGGAAGGGCTGCCCAGTTTCCGGCTCGAATTACTCACCCGAGCCAACGGGATTGAACATGAGCAGGCCCATGATGCACTGGCCGATGTCTATGCCACTATTGCCATGGCCCGTTTGGTGAAACAGGCGCAACCGCGATTATTTGACTATCTGTTGCAACTGCGCAATAAGCAGCGTGTCGCCGCGCAGATCGATATCGTCAATATGACCCCGCTGGTGCACGTTTCCGGCATGTTTGGTGCCTGGCGCAACAATATCAGTCTGGTGGCCCCCCTGGCCTGGCATCCGGAAAATAAAAATGGCGTTATCGTCTGCGATTTATTGAGCGATATTAGTCCCCTGATCACCTTGGATGGGGAGACCTTACGCCAGCGCCTGTATACCCGTTATCAGGATTTAGCCCAGGATGAACTGCCGATACCGCTGAAAGTGATCCATATTAACCGCTGTCCGGTCCTGGCCCCGCTCAATACCCTGAAGCCTGAAGATGCAGAGCGGCTAAATATCGATCTGCAATACGCCCTGTCACAACAGCAGCAACTGCTACAGTCGCAGGTCAGAGATAAAGTCAGTTCACTCTATGAGAGTAACACCCCGATAAGCCACAGCGATGTGGATTGTCAGCTTTACCAGGGCTTTTTCAGCGATGCCGACCGCGCTGCCATGCAGATTATCCGTCAGTGTCCGGTGGCACAACTCTCCTCCCTGGACCTCCATTTTAATGACCGCCGTATCGCTGAGTTACTGTTTCGCTATCGCGCGCGTAACTACCCTGCCACCCTGAACAGTGATGAACAACACAAATGGTTGCAGCATCGTATGGAATGCCTTTCAGAGCAGCGGTTATCTGACTATCTACAAACGTTAAATGATCTTGCCTGGCAGTATGAGGGAGAACAGAGTAAAATACCCCTGTTGAAAGCGTTGTTTGAATACGGTCAAAAGTTACTGGGTCTATAATGAACACAACAAGCGGTGTATTTCTGGCTATTATGGCCTTTTTCCTGTGGGGAATTACACCTCTTTACTATAAGCTACTACCCGATGCATCCATTGGTGATGTACTGGCCCAACGGATTTTGTGGTCTCTCCCTTTATTGTTTATCGCACGTCAATTTATCGCTAAGCGCACGCCATGGCGTGACGTATGGCGTGATAAACGCTCCCTGTTCTGCTGTCTGGCTGCCGGGATTGTTATGGGGATCTCCTGGACTACCTTCACTTATGCAATGACCCATGAGCAGGTGCTGGCGGCCAGTCTCGGTTATTTTATCAACCCGCTGGTCTCTATCCTGCTGGGAATGCTTTTTCTCCATGATCAGCTCAGCCGCGCGCAGCGAATCGCCGTCATTCTGGCGCTTGCCGGAGTCAGCTATGAAATCTGGAGCCATGGCGAAATCCCCACCCTGGCGCTGGTGATGGGATGCGCATTTGCCTTTTATGGTCTGATTCGTAAGTTTATTCGCTACGATATTATGACCGCTCTGACCCTGGAGGCGTTATGGCTGGTGCCCGGCGCTCTCCTGTTGCAATACTGGCTGGTCAGCAGCGGACACAGCGCCCTTACCGATGCCTCCTTGTGGACCTTTGTGCTCTATGCCCTGACTGCCCCTGTTACCGTGATTCCACTGTTCTTTTTTGCAGCGGCGATTAAAAGAACAACCCTGGTGGTGATCGGCCTGGCACAATATATCGAACCCTCGTTACAATTTATTCTCGCGGTTTGCCTGTTCAGCGAACCAATTGATGTCAGTAAGGCCATTAGCTTCACGTTAATTTGGGCTGGACTCTGCTGTTGTGTCTATGAATTACTCTATCGTCACTGGCGATATCGCACATTAAGTCTGAGTTAATAACACCGAGAATCTAACACTTTCGTCAAATCCTATTTTATAAAACAAAAGGTATAATCATGTTACAGATTATTCGAATACTCTGGCGCTATGGCAGGGCCCTGGGTCTCCTCTATCTCTGTGTTTGGGCGGGTAATGCGCTTGCCGCCTTGTTATCTATACGCTTTCCCGGTTCGATTATCGGCATGTTGCTGCTGTTCGTGCTGCTGTCTGTGCAGATCCTGCCTGCTGACTGGGTGGAGCCCGGTTGTCGTCTGCTGATCCGCTATATGGCCCTGCTGTTTATCCCCATCGGTGTTGGCGTTATGGGATATTACACGCTGCTGACCCAAATTTTTATGCCTATCGTCCTGTCCTGTGTGGTTAGCACCTTCATCACTCTACTGGCGGTAGCTTACAGCGCCCACTATTTTTATCGCAAACCCCGTCAAACTCCGGAGGAGAAAGCGTAAATGTACTGGATATGGTCTATCCCATTAACACTCGGTGCTTTTCAATTAGCCAGAGTATTAAACAAACGTTATCAGTTGATCCTGCTCAATCCGCTCCTGATCGCCATCGTGTTGATCGTCACCCTGTTATTACTGACTAAGACACCCTACCAGCACTATTTCCAGGGGAGTAAGATCATCAATGACCTTCTGCAACCTGCTGTGGTCGCGCTGGCTTTTCCCCTCTATGAATCGTTACAACGGATCCGTGAACGCTGGAAATCTTTGCTGCTTATCTGTTTGCTGGGCAGTATTATCGGCATGGTGACAGGAACAGCCACCGCCTTCTTGTTAGGTGCTCCGCCAGAGGTTGCGGCCTCTATCCTGCCCAAATCCGTAACCACGCCCCTGGCAATGGCAGTGGCGGTAACACTGCATGGTATCCCCTCTATCAGCGCGATTTGTGTTATATTTGCGGGTATTTTAGGTGCAGTATGCGCCCATAGCCTGTTAAACAAACTGGGGCTACACAACAGTGTCGTTCGGGGTCTGGCCATCGGTTGTGCCTCTCACGCCCTGGGAACAGCTCGCTGTGCTGAAGTCAATTATCAGGAGGGCGCTTTCAGCTCTCTGGCGCTGGTGTTGTGTGGTATCTTCACCTCGCTGCTGGCCCCTGTTATCTATCCCCTTTGTGTGATACTTTTTCAGTCAAGTTGATTATCAGAACGTAACTTAATAATTTTTTACTTTTGACAAGGTCTGTTTATGTCTGCACTGCTTAACCAAGGTATGGGTTCTCTTGCCCCTCAGTTACAATCCGCACTCAGCACTATGATCAATGCGCCTGATTTTAGTGCCATGCTAACCGCGCATCAGGTGGCTGAGTTACAGACAGCCACCTCCCTGTCAGAAAACGAGCTATTACTGCAGCTATTGCCCCTGGCGGCCGCCTATAGCTGGACACCCATTTCTGATTTCCATGTCGGCGCTATTGCCAAAGGCGAGAGTGGCAATGTCTATTTCGGCGCCAATATGGAGTTTTCAGGTGCACCTTTGCAGCAGACCATCCATGCGGAACAGTGCGCTATCACCCATGCCTGGCAACGTGGAGAGAGCAAACTCTCGGCTATCTGGGTCAATTACTCCCCCTGCGGTCACTGCCGACAATTTATGAATGAGCTGAGTAGTGGCGGTCAGTTATTGATTCATCTGCCAGAACAACCTGCCCGCACCCTGGCCGACTATCTGCCCGCCGCATTTGGCCCTGCAGACCTGCAGGTGGATGCCCTGCTGATGGAGAGGCAAGACCATCTTTTGCCCCTGCCAGACAACTGTAGTGACCCACTAATATTACAGGCCCATACCGCCGCAAGGCAGAGCTATGCGCCTTATAGCCACGCGCCCAGTGCTGTTGCCCTACAACTGGAAGATGGCACTATCATTACCGGCCCCTATGCGGAAAATGCAGCCTATAATCCCAGTTTACCGCCGCTCCAGGCCGCCCTGATTATGCTCAATCTGTCCGGCTACCGGGTTGAAGCGATTAAACAAGCGGCTTTAGTGGAAAGGCAGCAAGCCCCTTTTAGTCAGTTCAGCGCAACCCAAAGTACCCTGCTGGCTCTGGGCTGCGACAGATTACAACATATTACGGTTTAACTGTGCCGGTAAGGCGCTTTTGCGGTAGACTATTGCTGCATTCACAGACAACAGAGGACCAGGGTGTGCGAAGTTGGCGAAACTGGGTATATCTGTTGGTAGCAGTACTGGTGCTGTTCTCAGCCCTTCTGCTGCTGCTTGACCGATGGGTCAGTTGGACAACAGAGCCCTACATCTATGAAAGTCTGCAAGATCTCCCCAAGCGTGAGGTGGGAGTGGTGCTGGGCACAGCCAAGTATGTGCGCACGGGTGTGATCAATGAGTATTACCAGTATCGCATTCAGGGGGCGCTCAACGCTTATAATCTCGGTAAAATCAGTTATCTGCTTCTGAGTGGTGATAATGCCCAGACCAATTATAACGAGCCGATCACCATGCGCCGTGACCTGATTCGCGCCGGTGTTCCGCCTCAGGATATCGTGCTGGATTATGCAGGATTTCGCACCCTCGACTCTATTGTGCGTACCCATAAAGTGTTTGATACCAACGACTTCACCATCATCACCCAGCGTTTCCATTGTGAACGCGCCCTGTTTATCGCCCGCTATATGGGAATCAAAGCCCAGTGCTATGCTGTGTCTACTCCCAAACATATGGAGCTGGTACGCCTGCGGGAGATTGGCGCGCGCATTGCTACGGTGATCGATCTCTATCTGTTGAAAAAAGAACCCCGCTTTCTTGGGCCGCTGATCCCCATTCCTGCCGTGATCGCCACACCCCAGGATGTTCCCACCTATCCTGCCGTTACCCAGGAGCAGCTTATCAGGCTGGAGACCCAACTGGCGGATAAAAAGAAACAGCAGGACACGCCTCCCTTAAAACAGAGCAATTGATAGCCAAATGTGAAATAATATTGGGCTTCGTGAGGAAATTATTGCTGATGAAATCAGAAAATTGATCAATTGATAAAGGGTAATGGCTATGACAAATAAACGCTTGTTGGACTGTGGTGCTTCTGATTTTATCTCAATGGATAAGAGAGGGCTTCTGTACGCTATTCGTGCCAGTGAAGGCCGGGTAATGGTCAGTGAAACTATCGCCATTACTCAACCCTTACTGAACAGTGTCACCAATGCAGAATTTGCCGCTTCACAAGGCGCCGATATTTTACTGATCAATATGTTTGACTGCACCAACCCTCAGATTCAAGGGTTGCCCGCAGGTATTGCAGCAGAAGAGACGCTGCATGAGTTGCAACGTCTGACGGGTCGTATCATCGGTGTGAATCTGGAGGCGGTTGATCCTGCCTTTGCCGGCGCTCATGATGATATCTGGAAAATGAAACCCGGCCGTGCCGCGACTGGCGAAAATGCCCGAAAGCTGGTGACGATGGGGGCGAAAATCCTGGTATTGACTGGTAACCCCAATAATGGCGTCAGCAATCACGCTTTGGGGCTGGCGGTCAAAGAGATTCGCGAGGCTGTGGGCGACAATGCCGTGGTGGTATCGGGGAAAATGCACGGTGCAGGCGTTGTGCAGGAGAGCGGCAGTGCCATTATCAACGAAGAGGATGTTATCTGGTTTGCTTCACAGGGAGCCGATATTGTTTTGCTGCCCGCGCCAGGCACTGTGCCCGGAATGAGTCAGCAGCGGGTAGCCACGCTGATTGATGTAGCCCATGCTCAGGGGGTGCTGGCAATGACCACCATTGGTACATCCCAGGAGGGAGCCGATGTTAACACCATTCGCCAGATAGCCCTGATGAGTAAAATGGCAGGAGCCGATCTACACCATATCGGTGATACCGGCTATATGGGAATGGCCTTACCGGAAAATATCCTGGCCTATAGCATCGCGATCCGCGGGGTCAGACATACCTATACCCGGATTGCGCGGTCCGTCAATCGATAAGTACATAATGACCTATACCCAATGTATTGCGTATAAAGGGGTTTCACTTTGACCCTGGTGCAGGTGCAGGTGCAGGTGGAGGCGGAGGCGGTACAGGTTATCAGACCCGACGTAAACCCATCCCTGGGGGCTCGAAGCGCAGCATCCCTGCTGCTTACGGTCTGATAACCTGTACCGCCTCCACCTGTAGCGCTATTTAGCAGTAACCTAACGCCCGTTACTCACCGCACGCAAAAACTCCTGCCTTGTACTGGGATTAGATTTAAAAATTCCTCCCAGGGCAGTGGTGGTGGCGGAACTGTTGGCATCGCGGATACCCCGTGCTTTCATGCAGTAGTGCTGAGCATTAATGGAAACGGCCACATTACGGGTGCCCAGTAACTCCTGCAGCGCGATCAGAATCTGTTGCGTCAAACGCTCCTGAACCTGAGGCCGCTGAGCAAAAAAGCGCACAATACGATTAATCTTTGACAGACCGATCAGGCACTCTTTGGGGATATAAGAGACCGTGGCAAAGCCATCAAAAACCACAAGATGATGTTCGCAGGTGCTGGTTAAAGTAATATCACGCACGGTGATCATCTCATCCACCTGCATCTTATTTTCAATCAGCGTAATCGAGGGGAAATTGCTGTAATCCAGGCCGGAGAATATCTCATCCACATACATTTTAGCTACGCGATGGGGGGTTTGTATCAGGCTGTCATCGCTTAAATCTAAATCCAGCAATTGCATCACTGCCGTAATATGTTCCTGAATTTTTAGTTTACGCGTTTCCTTGTCCAGGTTACTGCGGCATAGTGGCATTTCTAAACCATGCTCGTGCAAAGCATCGCGGACTCGAATCGCTTCGCTACTTAATAGTGTCATACTCCGATATCTCTCCATATTTCTCCCGGCGGGACATTATCGTGCGCTACCTGATGTTAAAAATCAATCCACTTTTTATGCATCGTGTCTCAGATGGGCTTATTGGCAAACAATCAGAAATAACAGCACGATAGGTATGGATATTCCTTTAGTCGCCTGGCGCAATGCAATACTGCGGATAAAACTGTCGGCTCAAAGGCTCCATACACTCCGTAATCACCTCACGCCTGACAACCCCGGCCCCAATATTGATCCGTGTACCTTCATCCTCATCAAGACCATGACGACGGATGTAATCTGAAACCCGTTGTTCAACCTGGTACACATCTGCCAGAATCTCCTCTGCTTTTGCCAGTGCCTCCGCATACTCCCGGGGGAAGACCCGACTCAACACCCTCTGCCATGGGGTCCATTCATAATTGATAAAAGAGGCCAGCAACTGTTGTTCATATTCCTCAACCTCCTTTTTCGCCTGGTTTAGATCCTCCTGAGTCACACGGGACACAGTGAAAAAAGTCATATCACGGGCCTCAATGGGCAATTTCAGTGCTGCCGCCAACTGAGTCTGATAGGCCAGAAACACCTCGATTTCATCCACCAGATAACGCTCTATCACTTGGGCAATATTAGCCGCCCTGCCCTGTTCCACCGCCGCTTTTCTCAGCCGCCCCACATGGGCAAAGGAAATTTTCTCCAGCTGTTGCAAACGGAACAAGCCTTGTGCCAGGGTATACAGCTGTTCAGGCTTTTGATCATAGAGCCCTTTTTCGACCTCATCGGATAACTCAAGCATTCTTAAATCGTTATAAGCCAGCGCCACCCTGTCCACACAGGAGGTAACTGCCTCCTGAGCCATGGCGAAGGTTAATGCCCGTAACGCGCGATTCTCTGCACGCCCCAGGCGCTGCAACCACTCTCCCGCCTGAGTGACAAAATTGGGATCGTTAGCACTGGCGGTTTTAGTCAGTCTGCGCACAAAAGTCAGGAAATGTTCAGCATTGGCTTCATGCAGGATCTCCTTAGTCCAGTAGTTAACATCCTCTGCTGTTAACCAATGGCGCAATGCGTCAGCAGGAGATTCGTTCAGGCCGGGGAGCGTCACCCCATCCAGATGAGCCAATCCGCTGCGCAGGGAGTCTGGTAACGTTCGCAGAGGATTATCGCCAAGGGTGAGCAGACTCCAGTCATGATGCAGATAGAATTCAGGAACGGTGTTCAACTGGTTACCATTCGCGTGGAAAATGCTTAATGAGGCCGGAATTTGCGATGGCAACAAGGTTATCGAATTATTGGACGCATCTAAAATCATCAGTCCTGTTGGCCACTGCAGAGTATCCAGATGGGTTAAACCGCAGCGCGACAGATTCAGACTGCATAGCTGCGCAGGAAGAGGCTGTTTAAGTGTAGCAACGGGTTGTCGTCTAATTTCAGTTGAATAAGCCCATCAGGAAGATTAGCCGGGATCTCTGTCAGACGATTGCACCCCAGCTCTAAGATTTCCAAACCTGTCGGCAGCACTGCATCAATGCGCGTCAATTCATTACCTTCCAAAGACAACTTCGTAATATGTTCGGGAAAACGCCCTGGTAATGTGCTGAGGTTGAGGTATTCGAGATCTAGTTTAGTCTTATGCTCACGCAGGCAAGTAAGCAGTGCATTTATCGCTGTTATGCGATTATCAAATTCATCACTCTCTAATACCGCTGAACACCATGTTACCCACTCCATCGATAACACCCGCATCTCCTCATCTTCTAGCGCGGCTATCTCCTTTTTTATTGCGTGCAGATCAGAGGTCTGTCGTGTTTTCTGATACCACCACAGTCCTGGTTCGGGATTTTGGTTCAGTCGCACGATATAATTGTCATCGGTATTGACTTTACTTATCAATCCCAACGGCAGCTCTCTCAGGGGGTTAGCTAAAAGACGATAATGTGTCACCAGGGGTGGCAGAAGCTCTGGCAGGCTGGTGAGATCCAGGCCCACCAGATCCACCTCAGAACTTGAGCTGTGCAAGCAGGAGACCATTCTGGTCATCGCCTCCAGACGCCCCTGATACTCTTGCGGATCACGCTGTTTAACTTGATCAGCCCATGCCTGCCACGCAATAAGGTACTGCTGCTCCTCAGCACTACCCTGAGCAGCAGAGGTTTCTGCTGTCTGAACCGGAGGGGGTGTACCAACACGACGAAACATACAGACCTCGTTGATAACAGGCTGATTGAATGCAATAGCGGCTGAAAAGCGATAACAAGACTCTGGGTATTGATTAACCCTCTGCTTTATTGAGTCTAGCTAAGGAGCAGGCCGTCGTTGCCCAGGCAAACAAAGTGTCACACTTACGTGGCAAATGTTACATTTTACCAGGGTGCCGGGAATTGCTTTTTGTAACCCGCGTATGAATCACGTAGAATATCCCTGTTTTTACACCACTTAATTCTATTTTGGTCACGCTCTACGGGAACCTGCCATATGGACGTACTTCGTTTTCTGCTGCGCCTGCCTTTTATCATTATTCGTTTTATCGCCTTTTTGCTGGGATTCTGTCTGCGTCTGCTAAGCAAACTGTTAACCCCACTGATGGGCGATGTGCAATGGCGCTCCCCCTGGTGGCTGCGTAAGCTATCGAGTGGCTTAACTATCCTGGAAAATGGGCTGACCGCACATCCATTGCGCAGCAGTGCACTGTTGCTAGGGGTGTTGCTGGTAGCTCTCTTCTCCTGGTATGGCTGGCACAGCTATCAAAATCGCCCCCAACCCATGGAACCGGCCCCCATCACCTGGCAGCATGTCACCGTTCAGGCCACGGAAGAGACGCAAACCGAGCAGAATAATGTTAAAAAGCAGACGATAGAGCTGAAGTTCTCCGCCTCGGCGGCCGCAGTCAACACCATGGGCCAGCCGATTAAGGAAGGCATCACCCTGTCGCCGCAACAGCAAGGTACCTGGCGCTGGCGGGATGATCGCACCCTGATTTTCGAGCCTAAGCACCCCCTGCCCATGGGCAGCGAATTTGAGATAGCGTACGATCCAAAAAAATTACTGGCGCCACAAGTGATTGCCAACAGTGAGCGACTGCAACTGAAGACCTATCCCTTCACCCTCACCATCGATGAGGCTGAGTTCTATCAGGACCCTCAGGAACCCTCCCGTAAAAGCGCCCTGTTCTCTGTACGCTTTAATGCCCCTGTGGACAGCGCCAGCCTGGAAAAAGAGATCACCCTGGAACATTTTGAAGGGACAAATAGCAAGAAACTGCGTTTCACCGTCAATTACGATGAGAAAAGAGTACAGGCCTGGGTACGCTCTGAGTGGCTGGCACTGGAACAGGAGAACAGTCAGGTACGCCTGTCGATCAACAAGGGGGTTAAGTCCTCCGTAAGCGGCAAACCCAGCACTGAGGAGATCCGTCAGCAACTTAAGGTCCCTGGCATTTATAATCTGACCCTGAGTAAAGTCGAGACGGTGGTCATTGATAATGACAATAACCAGCCGCAACGAATTCTCTCCATCACCGCCAGTGATAGCATCAATAACGAGGCGCTGCGCCAGGCCACCCGTGCCTGGCTGTTGCCACAACAGCCGCCCAAACAGGAGCAGGAAAATGCCGACACTGAAGAGCCGCAAAGCTTATATGCCTGGCAGATGTCTGACATCACCAATGAGGTTCTGCAGCAAGCACAACCGGTGACTCTGCAGATGAATGACACAGAGCAGGATACCCAGGCGACGTTCAGCTTTACCTATGAGGCCCCTTCCCATCGCTACCTGCTGCTGGCTGTGGATAACAGTATCAAATCCAGCGGCGGCTATTTGATGGCTAAAAAGAGTGTCCATCTGCTGAAGATCCCTGATACCCCTAAGGTATTACGCTTTATGTCACAAGGCTCGCTGCTCTCCCTGCGCGGCGATCGGAAAGTGGCCGTTGCCAGCCGTAACCTCCCGGGTATCCGCCTGGAGCTGAATCAGGTGATTCCCGACCAGCTGCAGCATATCATCTCCTTTAAAGACAGTGAGTTCAGCTCTATCGATTTTGATCAACTGAACCCGGACTACTTTACCGACTACCATGAGCAAAAAATTCCTTTAGCCAAAGCAGAGGCCGGCACCACCCAATATCAGGGGATTGATCTCTCCCGCTACCTGGGCTCAGGCAGCGATGGCAAACGCGGTATCTTTTTACTGAATATCTCGGTCTGGGACCCGGATCAAAAACCCAAACCCGACAGTGATCAGCGGCGACGCTACACCTCGTACATAGATGGCAGAGGGTGGTTAGCGACAGCCGCTTTATCGTGCTCACCGATCTCGGGATCATCGCCAAACGCTCCCTGGACGAAAGCCACGATCTGTTTATCCAGTCCATCAGCACTGGTGAACCGGTAAACGGTGCCAGAGTCTCTGTCGTGGCCCGCAACGGCAGCACCCTGCTCACGCAATTTTCTGATGCCAGCGGTCATGTTCGTTTCCCGGCACTGGATCACTTCCGCTATGAAAAAAAGCCGGTGATGTTTCTGGTACAAAATGGCGATGATGTCTCTTTTCTGCCCATCATCAAAAATTATGAGCGTTATCTCAACCTGTCCCGCTTTGCCGTGGACGGGGAAAGTGAACCCCGCGATCCCCGCAGCCTGTCCAGCTATCTGTTTTCAGATCGCGGCGTTTATCGGCCGGGAGATACTTTCCATATCGGTACCATCACCAGAGCCAACGACTGGCTGACCCGGTTAAATGGCATTCCGCTGATGGCCGAAATCCGTGATGCCCGCAATACCCTGATGAGCAGACAACCTCTGGTTCTGGATAAGAGCGGCTTTAATGAGCTGAGCTATCGCGTGGGGGACAATGCGCCGACGGGAGAGTGGTTTGTCTATCTCTATTTGAGCGATAAAGAGAAAAAGGACAACAACGATACCCTGCTCGGTTACACCTCTGTGCAGGTAAAAGAGTTTGAACCTGACAGTATGAAGGCCAAAGTGATTCTGCAGCCGCTGGTGCCCGCAGGTTGGGTTAAGCCGCAGGATCTCACTGCCCGCGTGCAGGCACAAAATCTGTTTGGCACTCCCGCCCAGGGCCGTCGGGTCAGCAGTAAATTGATCCTGCGCCCCGGTCGTCTGCATTTTGACGCCTTCCCTGACTATCTGTTTTATGAGGAGCAAAAAGAGCGGGAGGCATTTGAAAGCGACCTTGAGGAGCAGACCACGGATCAACAGGGTGAGGCCACTCTGCCCCTGGATCTCAGCGCTTATGACAATGCCACTTATCAGCTGCAGCTTCTTACCGAAGTGTTTGAGCCGGGCAGCGGCCGCTCCGTGGCAGCTACCGCGCAGCAACTGGTCTCGCCCCATGACTATCTGGTCGGGGTTAAGGCCGATGGCAATCTGGACTTTATCAATAAAGATGCTGTGCGTAATCTGCAGATTATCGCTGTCGATCCCAAATTACAGAAGATGGCCCCCTCTGCTCTTACCCT
>JBOFSC010000159.1:0-1937 GCA_051651345.1 Enterobacteriaceae bacterium | reverse complement strand
CGATGGCAGGGTGTGTAGCCTTTCAGGGCCATCTGCACATTGCACTGTGTCTGCGCCGGTTGATCCAGGGAGGATTGCTGCAGGATCTGCACCAGACGCGGACGCTGTTCCCGGGTTAACAGCCCTGTCCAGACAACTCTGCCGCTACCTGTCAAATGACTGCCGCCCGCAGACATCAGCAGCAGAGGTTGGCCCCAAAAAACAGCGATGGGTTGGCTTAGTCGCAAACGGGCTAAAACTCCCCCAGCCAACAGAGAACAACGTGCTGTCGTGTGTGCAGTACCTACCGCCACCTCCAGTTCACACTGTCTTTTCAACTGACCGAACTCCGGCCGCAACTGCACAATCCACTCCTGGCTGACCGTCACAGGCGCATCCGGTAGTGTCAGGCAATCCCCCCGCGCCACCAGTTGCTTTTTTAACTGACGAAAGCTCATGGCAACCCGGCTGTGGGGCTGCACCTGTTCATGGCTGCGGTGATAACTTTGCAGGGATTTGACCTTAACCGTTTGCCCGCCTGGCTGGAGGCGCAACAGGGTATCCAGACTAACAGGGCCACCGCGCAGCGTGCCGGTAACGGTAGTACCGATGCCCTGTACGGAAAAAACGCGATCGATATAGAGGTGAGGAAAAGGGATTAGCGGAGATCTGCCTTGTAAAGCGCGCACTTGTTCGATTAGAGCATCGCGCAGCCCTTCGATACCCTCGCCGGTTTTGCTGCTGACACGATAAATATCCGGTAGCAGATCGCACTGTTGTAAAAACTGCTCCAGTATCTGCTCTTCCACTCGCTGGATTTGCTGTTCATCGGCTAAATCACATTTGCTGATCGCCACAACGATCTGATCAAGGCCCAGTGCTGTCACCACACGCAGGTGTTCCTGTGTCAGGGGTGCCCAGCCTTCATCGGCAGCCACCACAAACAGCACCAGATCCAGCCCCCACAAGCTACTGACCATATTGCGCAGAAAACGCTCGTGGCCGGGGACATCGATCATACCGATCTCATCTCCCGCTGGGCTTTTCAGGCAGGCGAAACCGAGATCGATAGTCATACCTCGGGCAAACTCCTGGGGCAGATGGGAGGGATGTGTCCCTGTTAATGCCTGTAATAACGCCGATTTACCATGGTCCACATGACCCGCCGTACCGATGACTGCCTGCATAAAATCTCCTTATAGCTCAGTGCGCTACCTTTAGTTTGGCTATCTCATGGGTAGTGACACTCCATACACTGACGCAACAGATTAAAATCAATTAACTGGAAATCTCGTAAAATCTCTTCTGAACAGATCTGACGACTGCTCGGGGAAAAATGACGGAAACGCTCGATGGCGGGTTCAATCATTGCCAGCGAGGTGAAATCCAGTGCTCCCGGTTCTCCCTCCAGTACCAGAGAGCGGTAGGGCGTCTGCCAGGGTTTGACACTGCCACTTTCCGGATGCATCAGTAAACGCAAACCCAGATGAACTCTGTCTCGGGCTGCCAGCAAAACCTGCTGGTAGCTCTCCTGCCAACAGAGTTCAGGGTGCGCGTAACGATCGCGAACCAGAGGGTTGTTGCTGATGATCACCGGGTGAAGCACTGGGACTCCTTATATTTCAGCGAGAATATAGATTCTCCTCCCACAGATGGCGCACTCATAATTCCCCTCTCTCGCATGCGGGAGAGGGGATTTTATTTAAAACACCGTCTGCTCTGAGACTGCTGTCTGTAGTGCCTTAAGCGCTTTCTCCACAATCTGTCAACGCAGCGCTTTTTCATCCACAGGCTCCAGTTTCGGATTACCCAGAGGATGTGGGATCGCCACTGCCGGTACAATCCGGTTAGCGCCAACCGTGAGCGAAATCGGTACTACAGTCGCGATATGTACTACCGGCATCACTTTTTCTATCTCTTTCACCATCGTTGCCCCGCAACGTGTGCAAGTGCCTCAT
>JBOFSC010000158.1:0-3046 GCA_051651345.1 Enterobacteriaceae bacterium | reverse complement strand
CGGATAAACAACACAGTATTCGGGAGTTTGCCGACAGATTAGCCAGAGCGGTGGATGATCTCGATGCCTGTATCGCCCGCACCGCGATTCTGGCCGATGAAATTGAGAACCAGATGTCCTACGCGCTCAACAGACGCAGCTACATTATGTCGCTTATGGCGATGCTGTTTTTACCCCTGACGTTTCTGACAGGCTTACTGGGCGTTAACCTGGGCGGTATTCCCGGCAACCAATCCCCGTATGGTTTTATTGTTTTTAGCGTGTTATTGATTAGCTTGCTGGGAGGTGTCGCCTGGTGGCTACACCGCAGTAAGTGGATTTAGGATATGGCACTAACTAATCTGCTGTACATCCAGCCGCTCCGCTATCATCACCTCTGTCTCGCTCTCCTGCTGCCAGGCGAGGGGAGACAACGGGATCTCCTGCTTATCAAAAGCGATATCGCCACCGTCAATCAAAGGCGTGTTGTGGTCAATACTTTTAAAATCAAACAGATCACCGTCGCACAGATGGGAGGGAACCACATTCTTCATGGCGGTAAACATGGTTTCAATCCGTCCGGGATAGCGTTTGTCCCAGGTACGCAGCATCTCTTTGATCATCTGCCGTTGCAGATTAGGCTGTGAACCGCAAAGGTTACAGGGAATAATGGGGAAACCTTTGGCAGTAGCAAAACGCTCAATATCTTTTTCTCTGCAGTAGGCCAACGGGCGAATAACAATATGTTGTCCGTCATCGCTCATCAGCTTAGGGGGCATCCCCTTTAGCTTGCCGCCATAGAACATATTGAGCAGCAGGGTTTCAATAATATCGTCGCGATGATGGCCGAGGGCGATTTTAGTCGCGGACAGCTCGCGGGCGGTGCGATAGAGAATTCCCCTGCGCAGGCGCGAACAGAGGGAGCAGGTAGTTTTACCTTCCGGTATTTTCTGCTTCACAATGCCGTAGGTATCTTCTTCGACAATTTTATATTCAATGCCCATGGATTGCAGATAACCGGGCAGCACATCTGCCGGAAAACCCGGCTGTTTTTGGTCCAGATTGACGGCGATCAGAGTAAAGTTAACCGGGGCGCTTTGCTGCAGATTACGCAGAATCTCCAGCATGGTATAGCTATCTTTACCACCGGAAAGGCAGACCATAATCCGATCTCCCTCCTCGATCATATTGTAATCGGCAATGGCTTCGCCCACCTGACGGCGCAGGCGTTTTTGCAGTTTACTCTGGTTATAGTGCTGTTTCCGGGGCAGGAATGTGTTACTCATCTTAGGATCTGTTTCCGCAATCTGAATTATGTACCAAAACTTGGTGTATGGTACGGATCACGAAAATAATTACCACTACTAATCGGCCTTGCGGAATAAATACCTGCTGCAAATATCGAAGCAGTGGATGCTATGTAGGTTATCAGACCGTAAGCAGCAGGGATGCTGCGCTTCGAGCCTACAGGGACGTACTCGCGGCGGGTCTGATAACCTACATAGCATCCACTGTTCCCAGAGCCAAAGGGAACGATTAGTTAACTCTGCTCCGGACGGGTCGGGCAGCGTTCCAGTAGTTCCACGCTACCATCTGGGTTTACCTGCTCCAGATAGATTTCAAATCCCCACAGTCGATAGAGATGTTTAAGTACCTCATGACGACTGCTGGCCAGTGGGATTCGCTTGTGGGGAGTGTAACGCAGCGTCAGAGAGCGGTCGCCCCGTAATGCCACATCCCAAATCTGGATATTGGGCTCCAGATTGCTCAGATTATATTGTGCGGACAGTCGATCCCGTATCAGCTGATATCCCTCTTCATTATGGATGGCTTCAACTTCCATATACTCCTTCTTATCATCATCCAGGATAGTAAACAGATGGAAATCGCGGATCACCGTGGGCGAGAGGAACTGGCTGATAAAACTCTCATCTTTAAAGTCACGCATAGCAAAGTGCAGGGTTTCCAGCCAGTCTGAACCGGCGATATCGGGAAACCAGCGGCGATCTTCATCGGTGGGATGCTGGCAGATACGCTGGATATCGCGGTACATGGCAAACCCCAGAGCATAGGGATTGATACCGTTAAAATAGGGGCTGTTATAGCTGGGCTGATAAATAACATTGGTATGACTGTGCAAAAACTCCAGCATAAAGCGATCAGTCACCCAGCCCTCATCAAAGAGATGATTGAGGATGGTGTAGTGCCAGAAGGTGGCCCAGCCCTCATTCATCACCTGAGTCTGTTTTTGCGGATAGAAGTATTGGCTTACTTTACGCACGATACGCAGGATCTCCCGCTGCCAGGGCTCCAGCAGGGGGGCGTTTTTCTCCAGGAAGTAGAGGATATTTTCCTGGGGTTCAGCCGGGAAGCGTTTATGTTGCAGGCGGCTCTCCTGCTCCCGTTTAGGAATGGTACGCCACAACATATTTACCTGGCTTTGCAGATACTCTTCCCGGGCCTTCTGCCGGGCCTGCTCTTCCTGCAGTGAAATGGGTTGTGGCCGTTTGTAACGGTCAACGCCATAGTTCATTAGGGCGTGACAGGAGTCGAGGATCTTCTCCACCTCATCCACACCGTGGCGCTCTTCACATTCGCTGATATAGCGGCGGGCGAACAGCAGATAATCGATAATGGAGCTGGCATCGGTCCAGCTGCGAAACAGGTAGTTGTTTTTAAAGAAAGAGTTATGCCCGTAACAGGCGTGGGCCATCACCAGAGCTTGCATGGTGATGGTGTTCTCCTCCATCAGATAGGCGATACAGGGGTTGGAGTTGATGACGATTTCATAGGCCAGGCCCTGAATGCCATGTTTATAGAGCTGTTCGGTCTCGATAAACTTTTTGCCAAATGACCAGTGGGCATAGTTGATAGGCATCCCAATACTGGAATAGGCATCCATCATCTGCTCGGCAGTGATAATCTCTATTTGGTGGGGATAGGTTTCCAGACGGTAGTGGCGTGCGACACGATCTATCTGCTGCAGATAGCTTTCTAACAGCGGGAAGTTCCAGTCAGGACCGTCGCTCAGAGGTTTGTCAGTTGGTAAGGACGGATCTTGTTTCTT
>JBOFSC010000157.1:0-9514 GCA_051651345.1 Enterobacteriaceae bacterium | reverse complement strand
GAACAGGCCCGGTATGTTGTGCGCTATCAGGGCGGACATAATGCGGGTCACACTTTGGTGATCAATGGAGAGAAAACCGTTCTCCATCTTATTCCCTCCGGTATTTTGCGTGACAATGTAAAATGCATTATCGGTAATGGCGTGGTGTTGTCGCCGGAAGCGCTGTTAACGGAGATGCGTGGTCTCGAAGAGCGCGGTGTGCCAGTGCGGGAGAGATTATTGCTGTCAGAAGCATGTCCGTTGATCCTGCCTTACCACGTGGCGCTGGATAATGCCCGGGAAAAAGCCCGAGGCAGCAAAGCTATCGGCACCACAGGTCGTGGTATCGGGCCCGCTTATGAAGACAAAGTCTCTCGCCGTGGTTTACGCGTCGGGGATCTGTTTAACCGCCAGGATTTTGCTGACAAACTGCGTGATGTGATGGAATATCACAACTTCCAGCTGGTCAATTACTACCACGTCGAGGCAGTAGATTATCATAAGACCCTGGACGAGGTTCTTGCAGTTGCCGATTTACTGACTTCAATGGTGGTGGATGTTTCCGAACTGCTGGAGCAGGCGCGCAAAGAAGGTGCTCATATTCTGTTTGAAGGGGCCCAGGGAACGCTGCTGGATATCGACCACGGCACCTATCCCTATGTCACCTCCTCCAACACCACTGCCGGTGGTGTGGCGACAGGCTCCGGTATCGGGCCACGTTATGTAGATTATATTTTGGGCATTATGAAAGCCTACTCCACCCGTGTGGGTGCAGGTCCATTCCCCACCGAACTATTTGACGAAACAGGGGAGTTCCTGTGCAAGCAGGGTAATGAGTTTGGTGCTACCACGGGTCGCCGTCGTCGTACGGGCTGGCTGGATGCGGTGGCTGTGCGCCGTGCTGTGCTGCTTAACTCCCTGTCGGGTTTCTGTCTGACCAAGCTCGATGTGCTGGATGGTCTGAAGGAGATAAAAATCTGCACCGCTTACCGTATGCCGGATGGTCGCGTGGTGGACTCAACGCCACTGGCAGCAGATGACTGGAGTGGTGTTCAGCCGATTTATGAAACACTGCCTGGCTGGAGTGAAAGCACCTTTGGGGTCAAACACTATGACCAGTTACCTCAGGCGGCCCGCAACTATATTAAGCGTATTGAAGAGTTGACGGGTGTCCCGGTAGATATTATCTCCACAGGGCCGGATCGTGAAGAAACTATCATACTGATCGATCCCTTTGCGGATTAATACATCTATCTGAGAGCCATATTATGCCATTACCGACGGATCCCTTCCTGCAGCGCGAAGCTGAAAAGTATGAGTTCCCGATCCCAAGTCGGGAATATATTCTCACTCATCTGGCCGGGCGCAAAACACCTGCCCGTTATGAAGAGTTGGTACAGGAGTTGGGTTTAGACAATGAAGTGCAACAGGAAGCACTGCGGCGCCGTTTACGGGCCATGGAGCGTGACGGCCAACTGGTGTTTACCCGCCGTCAATGCTATGTGCTGCCGGAACGGCTCGACCTGTTACGGGGTACGGTCATGGGCCATCGGGATGGCTATGGCTTTCTGCGGGTCGAGGGCAGTAAAGAGGATCTCTTTATTCCCCCTGATCAGATGCGTTTGACGCTGCATGGTGATGTGGTACTGGCGCAACCATTGGGTCTGGATCGCAAAGGTCGGCGCGAAGTGCGTATCGTGCGCGTGGTGGAACCGCGCACCAGTCCCATCGTAGGTCGCTATTTTGTCGATGCCGGTGTTGGCTTTGTTGTACCTGATGACAGCCGTCTGGGTATCGATATTTTGATACCGCCTGAGGAGGTCAAAGGCGCCAGGATGGGTTATGTGGTGGTGGTAGAACTGGTACAACGTGCCACCCGCCGCACGATGGCCGTCGGTAAAATTATCGAGGTACTGGGGGATAAAATGGGCACCAGCATGGCGGTGGATATGGCCTTGCGTACCCATGAAATTCCCTATATCTGGCCCCCGGAAGTGGAGAAACAGGTTAGCGGTTTACGTGAAGAGGTGCCGGCAGCAGCGAAGAAAGGGCGTGTTGATCTGCGTCAGTTACCGTTGGTCACTATTGATGGCGAAGATGCGCGTGATTTTGATGATGCTGTCTATTGCGAGAAAAAACGCGGTGGTGGCTGGCGCTTATGGGTGGCGATAGCGGATGTCAGCTACTATGTCAGACCGCGCAGCGCCCTGGACCATGAGGCCCGTAACCGTGGTAACTCGGTCTATTTCCCCTCACAGGTGGTGCCGATGCTGCCGGAGATTCTCTCCAACGGCCTCTGCTCCCTCAATCCCCAGGTGGATCGTCTCTGCATGGTCTGTGAGATGACAGTATCAAGCCAGGGGCGGCTCACCTCATTTCGTTTCTATGAAGCGGTGATGAGTTCTCATGCCCGCCTGACCTACACCAAGGTGGCGCATATGCTGCAGGGAGACGAGGAGCTCAGGCAGCGCTATCACACTTTGCTCCCACATTTGCAGGAGCTGCATAACCTCTTCCACGTATTGCAGGCTATGCGCGTGGAGCGTGGTGCCATCGGTTTTGAATCCGAAGAGGCTAAATTTATCTTCAATGCCGAGCAGCGCATTGAACGTATTGAGCTGAGTGAGCGTAATGATGCGCACAAAATCATCGAAGAATGCATGATTCTGGCCAATATCGCGGCGGCCCGTTTTGTTGAGAAAGCCCAGGAGCCCGCCCTGTACCGGGTGCACGATCGCCCCAGTGATGATCATCTGCTCACTTTGCGCAGTGTGCTGGCGGAACTGGGCCTCTCTCTGGGGGGCGGCAACCGTCCGCAGCCCAAAGATTATGCCGAGTTAATGGACAGGGTGGCCGACCGTCCGGACCATGGTATGTTGCAGACCATGCTGCTGCGCTCCATGAAACAGGCGGTTTACGATGCTGAAAACCGGGGCCATTTTGGTCTGGCCCTCGCCTCCTATGCCCATTTCACCTCACCGATTCGCCGCTATCCAGATTTAGCCCTGCACCGCGCCATCAAGTATCTGCTGGCAAAAGAGCAGGGATTGAGAAAAGAGCAGGCGACCGCGACGGGGGGCTGGCATAGCAGTCTGGAAGAGATGCTGCAGTTGGGTGCACACTGCTCCATGACCGAGCGGCGTGCCGATGAAGCGACTCGTGATGTGGCGGACTGGCTTAAATGCGATTTTATGCAGGATCGTGTGGGCGAGCAGTTTGAAGGCATCATCTCCGGCGTTACCGGTTTCGGCTTTTTTGTCCGTCTGGATGAGTTACTGATTGACGGACTGGTGCATGTGTCGACGCTGGCCAACGATTACTACCACTACGATAGCGCCGGACAGCGCATTATCGGTGAATCCTCCGGTATCACTTTCCGCCTGGGAGACAGGGTGACAGTACGGGTTGAGGCGGTTCATCTGGATGAACGCAAGATTGATTTTGCCCTGATCGCCACCACCCGCAAGGCCAGAGGGGCCGGTAAGACTGCGCAAAAACAGCAGCGCCAGGGCCAGGCGATAAGTGGCGTCGCGGATAAAAATAAAAAGAGTAAAGCGGCGGGCAAAAGTAAAAAGAAAATGCCTGCCAACTTCGAGCCGGACAGCCAGTTCCGTGCGAACAGTAAGAAAAAAGTCAGTCGCAAGAAACCGCGCCAGGGATAATGTGTTATGAGTGAAATGATTTATGGTATCCATGCGGTGCACGCACTGTTGCAGCGCGAGCCACAACGTTTGCGCGAAGTCTTTGTTCTCAAAGGTCGCCATGATCAGCGCCTGCACGCTCTTATTCTGGAGCTGGAAAGCCTGGGCATCCTCGTGCAGGTTGCCCAGCGCCAGTGGCTGGATAAGCAGTCTCAGGGGGGCGTGCATCAGGGGATTATCGCCAAAATCAGCGAAGGCCGATCCTGGCAGGAGGCCGACTTACCGGATCTGCTGGCAGAGCTTGATGTCCCGCCGTTTCTGCTGATTCTGGATGGTATTACTGATCCCCACAATCTGGGCGCCTGCCTGCGTAGTGCCGATGCCGCCGGAGTTCATGCGGTGATCGTGCCACGGGATCGCTCGGCAGCCCTCAATGCCACGGCCAGAAAAGTCGCCAGTGGTGCGGCAGAAAACGTGCCTCTGATCCGGGTGACTAATCTGGCCCGAACCCTGCGCACACTGCAGCAGGAGGGAATTTGGATTGTCGGTACCGCCGGAGAAGCGCAACAGACCCTCTATCAGGCCCAGTTAACCGGCCCGCTGGCGCTGGTGATGGGCGCGGAAGGGGAAGGTATGCGCCGTTTAACCCGCGAGCACTGTGATCAACTGGTCAGCCTGCCGATGTCAGGCAGCGTCTCCTCGCTGAATGTTTCCGTCGCCACCGGTATCTGCCTGTTTGAGGCGAGAAGACAGAGACAGGAGACAGGGGTCAGGCAACAGGGGTCAGATTAAATACCGTTTTACTTTTGGTTGTGCCCACTTAGCTTTTAAAACTCATCTGCGGTTATCTCCGTCTATACTGTTAATCAGGGGAAGAGGCTGTTTTCAGCCATCCCCTGATTTCTGACATCCGACATCTGACATCTGAACGGGGCCCGAATGAATCTGGCACAAAACAGCTTGTATGAGCTTTTTGGGATTGATCTGCATAACGATGAGCAGCAATATTTGCTGATTAATGACCAGACTGCGCTTATTTTTGAAGAGACTGATGAGGGTTTGCGTGTTATCTGTCCGGTTTCTCTGCTACCTGATGATGTCTACCAGTTGCGTCAGGTGTTGCGCTATAACTATGCCACGCCGGTGATTTTTGCCAGTAATACCGATGACAGCCTGCTGATGGCACTGCTGGATATTCCGGAAGAGTGCGATGTAGAGACCTTAAAAAGCCTGGTTGAACAACTGGTGACGATGGTGCTCAGCCTGCGCAGCCAGCTTAACCTCTCCCCCTATATGCTGGAAAATTAATCCTTGCTTCCTTAACGTGTTCAGGTAACTTGAGTTATCTGGCGGCTGAGAGTCGCCAGATTTTCCTGATAAAAAAATAAAGGGAGCGATATTCATGTCTGATACCCAGTCACTAAAAAACTACCAACCTGTCAATCTGCAGCAAAAATTTACTCTGTTCAGTGAGCAATGGAGCCAGAGGATTGTGGCGCAACTCAATGACTATCAGGTAAAACTGGCTAAGGTGCAGGGGGATTTTATCTGGCACCAACATGAGGAAACCGATGAGTTTTTTATGGTGATCGAGGGAGAACTACGTATTGATTTCAGAGAGGGTCATGTTGTTCTGCGGGCCGGGGAGCTCTATGTGATTCCCAAAGGGGTGGAACATAAACCCTTTGCTGAGAATGAAGTCAAAATCCTGTTAATTAAACCCTGCGGCACGGTGAATACCGGTGATGCCGGGGGCGACTACACCATGCAGGAAGAGATCTGGGTGTAGAATACGCCACAGGGTGATCCTCTCCTTGAGTTTTCCCCGAATCATCAGTACAATTGCGCGTCATTTTTCAACCGACTAAGCCGGGTTCTGCGCTGGCGCTATCGCCAGATTTTTCAGAACCTACTGTTCCTTGCCTCCATGGGTTCGGTTGCCCCTGACAGGAGGCTGATAATCCGTAAGGAGCAACAATGCGTCATTACGAAATTGTTTTTATGGTTCACCCTGATCAGAGCGAACAGGTGCCCGGTATGATCGAGCGCTACACCGGTTCTATCAAGAGCAGCGGTGGTTCCGTTCATCGTCTGGAAGACTGGGGTCGCCGTCAGTTGGCTTATCCCATCAACAAACTGCACAAGGCTCACTATGTTCTGCTGAACGTGGAAGCTGGTCAGGAAGTGATCGATGAGCTGGAAACCAACTTCCGCTTCAACGATGCTGTTATCCGCAGCATGATCATGCGCATCAAGCACGCTGTCACCGAGGCTTCACCGATGATGAAGACCAAGGATGAGCGTCGTGAACGTCGTGAAGAGTTTGTGGCCGACGTTGATGAAGAAGTCGAGCTTGATGAGGATGATTCTGAGGATACTGAAGAGTAATCCTGGTGGTGATGCCCAATCGTCTGGTGTTGTCAGGCACTGTCTGTCAGGCGCCGGTACGAAGAAAGAGTCCGGCAGGGATACCGCACTGTCAGTTTGTTGTGGAACACCGTTCCCGGCAACAGGAGGCGGGTTTTAACAGACAAGCCTGGTGCAGGATACCCGTCGTGATCAGTGGCGAGGCATCACAAAACATCACTCACAGCATTACAGTCGGCAGCAAACTCATCGTTGAGGGCTTTATTAGCAGCCATCAGGGCCGCAACGGAGTCAGTAAACTGGTACTGCATGCCGAACAGATTGAATTGATAGATTCTGGAGACTAGCCAAATGGCACGTTATTTCCGTCGTCGCAAATTCTGCCGCTTCACTGCGGAAGGTGTTCAAGAGATTGACTATAAAGACATTGCAACGCTAAAAAACTATATCACCGAGAGCGGCAAGATTGTGCCGAGCCGTATTACCGGCACGCGCGCCAAGTATCAGCGTCAGCTGGCACGTGCAATCAAGCGCGCTCGTTACCTCTCCCTGTTGCCTTACACTGATCGCCATCAGTAACAGGCACTGTCCATTAAACGAGACTTGAAGAGGAAACGGTAATGCAAATTATTCTGTTAGACAAAGTGGCGAATCTGGGCAGCCTGGGAGACCGGGTTAAAGTACGCTCAGGCTATGCGCGTAACTACCTGATTCCAAAAGGTAAGGCTGTTCTGGCGACCAAGAAAAATATTGAATATTTTGAAGCGCGTCGTGCAGAGCTGGAAGCCAGACTGAACCTGACACTGTCAGCCGCTCAGGAGCGTGTTGCCAAACTTGAAGCACTGGGCAGTGTGGTAATTGCCGCCAAAGCCGGTGATGAAGGTAAACTGTTTGGTTCTGTTGGTACACGCGATATCGCGGAAGCCGTCAGCGCCGCAGGTGTTGAGGTAACGAAGAGTGAAGTTCGTCTGCCACATGGTGCGCTGCGCGCACTGGGTGAGCACGAAGTCACCTTCCAGTTCCACAGTGAAGTTTTCGCTACTCTGACTGTGACTATCGCAGCTGAGCAGTAACAGACTTGATTGGTAAAATAGCGCCGGCATTATGCCGGCGTTCGTGTTTTTGGCGACCCAAAGGAAACAATCATGACAACTCCCGCATTTAACAGCCTGGAAGAGCAGGCAAGCTATGGTATCGGTTTACAGATAGGTCAACAGTTACAGGAAGCCGGTTTTAGCTCCCTGTCTCTGGAAGCGTTAACAGCAGGTATCCGGGATACCTTAGAAGATCGTCCGCCAGCGGTACCGGTTGGGGTGATTCATCAGGCCTTACGGGAAATGCAGCAGCGTGCCCAGCAGGCCCTGGCAGAAAAACAGGAAAAGCTGGCACAACAAGGTGAGCAGTTCCTGCAGGAGAACAGCCAACGTGAGGGGGTGACAGTCACGGAATCCGGCCTGCAATTTGAGGTGTTACATCAGGGTGAAGGGGCAATTCCCTCGAAGCAGGATAAAGTACGGGTGCATTACACAGGCAAACTATTGGATGGTACGGTGTTTGACAGCTCAGTAGAGCGCGGTCAGCCGGCTGAATTCCCGGTCAATGGTGTGATTGCAGGCTGGACTGAGGCCCTGACGATGATGCCCACCGGTTCACGCTGGCTACTGACGATCCCATACTCACTGGCTTATGGTGAGCGTGGAGCGGGAGCTGCGATCCCGCCCTACAGCACGCTGATCTTCGAAGTCGAGTTATTGGAAATCCTCTGACTTAGCGTTTTTTACTTTTACCTTTACACTTATCCACCAGGACATTGAGTTTGTCGTCCACAGCGATGGAAGCTTGAGTTTCAGAGGTAATGGCTGGCAGCCTGTATTGGCTGCCTGGTGCCAGATAGTGCGTCACTTTTTCCACTTTGCCACACTGCTCATCCACCAGTACCACCAGATAACCGTTACCGGTATTGCTGACTTCGTTATTCTTAAAGTTGTACTTAAGGTTCATCTGCCGGGGGCGAACCACTAAAATCGCTTCGATTCGGTTCGCCATATCCAGGCTGGCACTGCGTTTCTTACTCTTCTCTTTTACCGGGGGAGCGCTTTCTGTGATATTCAAACGGTAATAGCGCTCCAGAGAATCTTTCGGGCCATTATACTGGATGGAGACACGGGCAGTTTGACCGGGTGACAGTTGCAGTGTTTTAGGCGATACCAAAATTTCCATCGGTGGCATGGACTGTTTCTGCGACTTACTGTCGGGAAACGAGGTTCTGACCACATCGACGCTATAACTTTGTCGGGCTTTGGTATTATTGCCAATTTGATAGTTGGTACGGGTTTGTTGGCTGCCAATTTCCACGGTAGTCTGACTGACTTCCAGTGCATGAGCGGGCAGAATGGCTAAAGGGGCAGCAGCAAGACAAACTACGGCGGCTATCACTTTTCTCATTACAATATTCTCCTGATTATCCGGATATCCCTGTTATAGAGTGATACAAGGCGTGGTGATATGATAACCATCTTGTAACCACTCAATCAACCGACAATTTGTACCAATCTGATAGTTCTGCTGCGTTATTGATAATAAGCCACAAAACTATCAGTCTGTTGACGATTTTATCCCGCCTTTTGCTTACCTTTCCCTTGGTTAATAGCGCTGATTATCCGGTTATTTACCACGGATAGAGTGATGGTGATCGCTTTACCATCAATAACCTTATTTTTTTAGTGGTTAATATCTGTCTCTGGTATGGATTCTGCCTTATTCACTGGGTCATTACAAGTCAGGCTAAGTTCTATGGTACTCAAAATAAAGGGCTACGTCATGAACGATACTAACAGTAATACCTACACCCAGGCAGCAACCATCAGTTTAAAAAAGGGCAGTCCCAAACCAGGTTTCTTTGCGAAACCGCGCATTATTGCCAAACCAGGATTTAACCGTTGGCTGGTCCCGCCCGCCGCGCTGGCCATCCATCTCTGTATTGGTATGGCTTATGGTTTTTCCGTCTTCTGGTTACCTTTATCACAATCTTTGGGCATCACCGAATCTATTCAATGTCCGCTGGGCATGGGTTTTTTTGAACAGATCTTCAGCAGGCAATGTGACTGGAAAATTTCCATGCTGGGCTGGACCTACACATTATTCTTTGTCTTTCTTGGCTGCTCCGCAGCGGTATGGGGCAACTGGCTGGAAAAAGTGGGGCCCAGAAAAGCCGGTTTTGCCTCAGCTCTGTGTTGGTGCGGTGGCTTATTAATTTCCACGATCGGCGTTTATTATCACCAAATCTGGATGTTATGGATTGGCTCAGGGGTCATTGGCGGTATCCCCGTTGTTGTGGGGTGTGAGGGTCACTTTACAAAGAACGTTGCCGCTGTTTAGTTAAAGACAGCGCGTCGTGCAGTACAAATTCCCCTCCGTGGAGGGGTGGCGCATCAGCGCCGGGGTGGTTAATACGCCACATCCTCATTTCAACTCTGTAAAACATCCGCTGTTCGACTATCTGATACACGAAAATCTAATATACTCTG
>JBOFSC010000156.1:0-14099 GCA_051651345.1 Enterobacteriaceae bacterium | reverse complement strand
ATACAGACTATCGTTTTGATGTTGTGGCTATTACCGGAAGCCAGCTACAATGGGTGATTAATGCCTTTGGCCTGGAAGAGTTATAACGTGTTAAATAGAATCAAGAGCTGTTTTACCGAAAGTATTCAAATTCAGATCGCTGCTGCGGAAGCCCTGCCCGATGCCATTTCAGCGGCGGCGCTAATTACCGTGCAGGCACTGCTGAGCGGTAACAAGATTTTATGTTGCGGTAACGGTGCCGGGGCCGCCAATGCCCACCACTTTGTCGCCAATATGATCAACCGATTTGAAACAGAACGCCCCAGCCTGCCTGCTATCGCCCTGACAGCAGACAATATCGTGTTGACTGCCATTAATAATGATAACCAGCACCACGATGTGTATGGCAAACAGGTACGCGCGCTGGGGCAGAGAGGAGATATTCTGCTGGCTATTGCTGAACGCGGCAGAAGCCGGGATATTATCAAAGCCGTTGAAGCCGCTGTCACCCGGGATATGACCATTATCGCCCTCACCGGTTGCGATGGTGGCGAGCTACCTGGGTTACTGGGCCAGCAGGATGTGGAGATCCGCATTCCCTCCTACCGGGCCCCCCGTATTCATGAAATGCATCTTCTGACACTCAATTGTCTGTGTGATTTGATAGACCACCAACTGTTTCCTCAACAGGACAGCTATACCCAAAGTTAATTCAATCCCAAGGAGTCCATAATGAATCTGTTTAAGACCCTGATATTGCTAATGATAACGATAATGCTACAGGGCTGTCTTGGTGCTGCTGTCGTGGTGGGCACGGCAGCCGTTGCCACTAAAACAGCCACCGATCCACGCACGGTAGGTACCCAGGTGGATGATACAACCCTGGAAGCCAGAGTCTCCAGTGCCATCAGTAAAGATCAGCAGATAAAGAATGAAGCACGGGTGGTGACAACCGCTTATCAGGGTCGCATCCTGCTGACCGGTCAGTCTCCCCAGCCAGAACTGGCCCGCAGAGCCAAACAAATTGCCCTGGGTGTCGAAGGGGTGACAGAAGTCTATAACGAGATCCGTACCGGTAAACCCGTCTCTTTTGGTACTGCGTCCAATGATTCCTGGATCACCACCAAGTTACGTTCACAATTGCTGACCAGTGATAAGGTAAAGTCGAGTAACGTCAAAGTAACCACTGAAAATAGTGAGGTCTTTTTGCTGGGTCTGGTCACACCCCAGGAGGGGGATGAAGCCGCCAGAATTGCCAGTAAAATAAGTGGGGTAAAACATGTGACTAAAGCTTTTGCTTACATAAAATAATAATATCAGAGCGTATATATAGTTAAGTTTTTATTTCATTTTGCTTATCAATACAATATTCGTATATTATATTCAGCTACTCAAAAAAGTAGCTGAATATAAAAAACACCGCCTTTACTTATTTGCAAAAATGACCCATGAAAATAAAAAAACCGTCTGAACTGACACAAAATTGCTACCTGCGTCACATATTTTAATGAAAGATATAACACTCGTCGTTAAATTTGGTATGGTTATACCCAGTTACCGACTTACCTAATAACTTTTATCTAGCCTTAAAAAGTTAACTTCGATAACAGATAAAAGACAAGTTTCCCTGGTGTTGGCGCAGTGATTTGCGCACCCCGACCCAACGGTCGGGGTCATTTTTTTCTGTCACTTTTTCCTCTGTAATTCAATCCACTGTTTTAATATCTCAATATCCGCACGCCATTCGCTTTTTAATTCGTCCACCCACTCCTTAACATTATCCCACCAGGCGGGCAAAGCCGGGGTTTGAATCTGTTTTGCCAGCAGCTGCAGATGTTTCAACCCTATGGAGCCTGCCGCCCCTTTAATTTTATGTCCTTCATCTTCAATACCTTTTTGATCTCTGGCGATCATATTATCATCCAGGATCGCTAAATAAGCAGGCATCATCTGTTCAAACAGCGTAATACCCTGCAAGATCACCTCTTCCCCCACCAGGGAAATATATTGTGTCAGCATTTCAATATCCAGAACCTCGGCACAATCTGGCTGCACTATTTCCTCCTGAACGGGACTCCTGGTGGCCGCAGTTTGCGGTTCATGGCTCCAGAACCGGTGAATAACCGCCGTCAATGCCGGTACTGAAAGGGGTTTACTTAATACATCATCCATACCCGCCTCCAGATATTCCTGGCGATTTTTCAGGACATTTGCTGTTAATGCCACCAGGGGCGGCAGAGTTTGCGCGCCATAGGTTTTCTTTATTTTCCGGGCAATATCAAAGCCACTCATATCCGGTAACTGAATATCCAGCAGCACCAAGTCATATTCATCGGGATCAAATAGCGCCAGCGCCTCGGCCCCATTGGTGGCCACATCGACACTACTGCCCAATTTCTCCAGTACTGAACGCGCAACAATCACATTAAGTTCAATATCTTCCACCAGAAGAATATGCAATACAGGCAATAATTCACTCTCCTGACTCATATTATCCTGCGGCAGCTCCACCAGCGGTGCCTGTACAGAGAGGGTGAAGCAGGAGCCCTGCCCCGGCTCACTGCTGACCACAATATCGCCCCCCATGGCCTGAGCCAGGCGTTTGGACACCGCCAGACCGATACCGGTACCGATACCCGGGCTGCCGCCATCCTTCTCCCTGACCTGATAGTACATGGCAAAGATATGCTGTAATTCCTGTTCCGGGATACCGATCCCCGTATCCTGCACCGCGAACCTTAGCCCCGCCTCCGGGTCGTAACTCACCTGAATCGTAATCCCCCCTTCACGGGTAAATTTAATGGCGTTACTGAGCAGGTTCCAGATAATCTGCCGTACTCGGGTATCGTCCAGTTGCAGCCGCGCAGGCAATTCCCCTGTCACCTGCAAACTAAATTGCAATTTTTTCGGCTGTACCATTAATCCCGCCAGATTTTCCAGATCACTGAGAAAATCCACCAGTTGTACCGGTTGTCTGTCAATCTGGATCTTCTTGCGACCAATTTTATCCATCTCAATAATATCATTGAAAATATTGCCCAGGGTGATCGCACTGACATGGATAGTCTTTAAATAGTTAGTCTGCTCTTCCGATAGCGCGGTATCCAGCAGAATACGGCTCAGGCCAACAATCCCATTTAACGGGGTACGCAGCTCGTGGCTGATGGTAGAGATAAAGGTGGTCTTCTCCTGACTGGCCTTCTCCAGCGCATCCTGATAACGCTTACGCTCGGTAATATCACGGCCAAAACCGATCAATCCCTGACGTTTGCCAATGCGATCATAAAAGGGCACTTTACGCAGTTCAAAACAGGCTTTATGGCCATCGGGATAGACCAGCCACTGTTCATAAGTGAGGGCCACATTAAAACGGAACACCTTTTCATCGGTCTCCATCACCCTTTCCGCCACTTCCGATGAATAGACATCATAGGGGGTCAGGCCGACCAGTTGCTGCTGGCCCATCCCCACCAATAGCTCCATGGCCCGGTTACAACCAAAAAACTCGCCCAGTTCATTGCGGTAGTAGACCAGGTCTGGGGAGGCATCCAGAATGGATCGCAGCAGGGTAGATTGCTGGCTCAGCTCTATTTGCGCCTGTTTGCGCTGCTTAACCTCTTGCTTCAGCTCCAGTAACGCCTGGGCTAAAGACTTTTCCACCTGAGCCCGCTCCTCGATCTCCTGATTCAGCTTTTTAATATTACTCTGCAGGCGTGCGGTCAGCTCCTGATCGCGATGACGCATCTCCCGCAGTTTATCCACCAGATTGGCCAGGCGCTGGCGCGACTCTTCCACCTGCTCCACCACAATGGAGAGAAAATAGACCGCCCAGGGCGTGATCAACACACCGAAAAAGATCGAACGAACCAGATCGATCTGCACCACTTCGCCACTGAGTACCATGGTCACCGCCACCTGAACGGCAATGGCCAGCAGGATCAGTATCAATGCCAGTAACAGAGAAAAACGCACCAGCCCCAGCTTTACCATGGAGTTAACATAAAACTGAGCCAGCGTACGGATTTGCTTCATGGAAGATCGCTCTCGTTATCAGTAACAAAACGGCTTATCCTGGCACAATTGCTAACGAATTTCTAACAACAATCACCTCAGGGCGATCAATAAAATCGTGAGAGCGCTCATGTTTTTTCTTGCAAGATCTTTAACAATAAAATAATTTGACAAAGCACCAGGGAACAAATACCCGCCACGAGTTAACCGCAAGAGGTCACGGTCATGCTGTACGATGCTTCACATGTCAAAGATAACTGTGGCTTCGGCCTGATTGCCCATCTGCAGGGCGAGGCCAGTCATAAAATAGTGCGCACTGCCTTGCATGCACTGAGTCGCATGCAACACCGGGGAGCTATTCTTGCTGATGGCAAAAGTGTTGATGGCTGCGGCTTGCTGCTGCAAAAGCCGGATCGCTTTCTGCGCCTGATCGCAGAGCAACAGGGCTGGAGTCTGGCCCCCAACTATGCGGTCGGCATGTTTTTTCTCAGCCATGATCCGAAATTGGCCGCCCTCTCCCGGCAAATTATCGAGCAAGAGTTACAAAAAGAGATGCTGACCCTGGTGGGCTGGCGCCAGGTCCCGGTCCACCCGGATGTGCTGGGGGAGATCGCCCGCAGCTCTATGCCCGATATTGTGCAACTCTTTGTCAACTCTCCGGTGGGCTGGCGCTCGGTGGATCTGCAACGCAGACTCTATGTAGCCCGGCGCCGTATCGAGAAACGTATCGAAGATAATGCGTTCTATATTTGCAGTTTTTCCAGCCGCACCATTGTCTACAAAGGGCTGTGTAACGCCACCGATCTGCCACGTTTCTATCCTGATTTAGCGGATATGCGTCTGGAATCCGCCATCTGTCTGTTTCATCAGCGTTTCTCCACCAACACCACCCCGCGCTGGCCTCTGGCGCAACCATTCCGCTATCTGGCCCACAACGGCGAGATCAATACCATCACCGCCAACCGGCAGTGGGCACGGGCCAGAACCTATAAATTCAGAACCCCCCTGATCCCCGATCTGCACGATGCGGCGCCCTATGTCAATGAAACCGGGTCTGACTCCAGTTCCCTGGATAATATGCTGGAACTACTACTCAGTGGCGGCATGGATCTGGTGCGCGCCATGCGTTTGCTGGTGCCCCCTGCCTGGAACGACAATCCCCAGATGGATGACAAGCTGCGTGCCTTTTTTGATTTTAACTCCATGCATATGGAGCCCTGGGATGGCCCGGCCGGGATTGTGCTCTCCGATGGTCGCTATGCCGCCTGTAATCTCGATCGCAATGGTCTGCGCCCGGCCCGCTATGTCCTCACCCAGGATCAGCTACTCACCTGCGCTTCCGAGGTGGGTATCTGGGATTACTCCCCCGATGAAGTGCTGGAGAAAGGCCGGGTAGGCCCCGGTGAATTACTGGTGATTGATACCCGGGACGGTAAAATTTATCACTCCAGTAGCAGCGATAATGACCTCAAAAACCGTCACCCCTATTTACAGTGGATGCACAAGAATGTTAAGCGTCTGACGCCGGCAGAAGAGTTACCCCCCGAGGCGCTGGGTAGCCCACAATTCGATGCGGCGACCCTGCTGTGCTATCAGAAGCAGTTTGCCTGGAGCCGGGAGGAGCTGGAAACCATGCTGCTGACCCTGGCCAGAGAGAGCCAGGAGCCGACAGGCTCTATGGGGGATGATACTCCCCTGGCCGTGCTCTCCTGTCGACCTCGCCTGCTGTATGACTACTTTCGCCAGCAATTTGCCCAGGTGACCAATCCGCCCATCGATCCCTTGCGCGAAAGCCATGTGATGTCCCTTTCCACCAGTATCGGCCGCGAGATGAACGTGTTTCATGAGGCGGAGGGACAGGCGCACCGGATTAACTTTAAATCCCCGCTGTTACTGCCGTCAGATCTGCAGCAATTATTGAGTCAGGACCCGGTCTATTATCGCCACAGCCTGCTCGATCTGAGTTTTGACCCGGAGCAGTGCAGCCTGGAAGAGGCGCTGATTCAGCTCTGTGAACAGGGGGTACAACTGGCCCGCGAGGGCACCGTATTACTGCTACTGTCCGATCGAAATATCAGCCGCCATCGTCTGCCGATCCCCGCTGCTATGGCTGTCGGTGCACTGCAGGCCGCTCTGGTACGGGAAAACCTGCGCTGCGACAGTAATATCATCGTTAAAACCGCCAGCACCCGGGACCCGCACCACTTCGCCGTCCTGTTGGGATTGGGGGCCACCGCCATCTATCCTTATCTGGCCTACGAAAGTCTGGCACAACTGTGTCAACAGGGAATCCTGTCACTGCCCTGGCACCAGGCGATTATCAACTATCGCAACGGCATCAATAAAGGGCTGTATAAGATTATGTCCAAAATGGGCATCTCTATTATCTCCTCCTACCGCTGTGCCAATCTGTTTGAAGCCATTGGTTTTGATCATAAGCTGTCGCGTCTCTGTTTTCCTCTGCTACGCAGCCCTGTTGGCGGAGCCGGTTTTGCTGACTTTCAACAGGAGTTACAGCAACTGGCCCACCAGGCCTGGAATCCGACCCTACCCCTGCCTGCGGGTGGCTTGCTGAAATATCGTCATAATGATGAATATCATGCCTATAACCCGGATGTGGTACAGGCTCTGCAAAAGGCGGTGCAAAGCAATGAACTTGAGGATTACCGCCATTATGCCGACCTGGTGAATCAGCGGCCACCACTGGCACTGCGCGATCTGCTGGCCCTGAAGCCACCGGCGCAGCCCGTGCCGTTGCACCAGGTGGAAGCCCCTGAAACCCTGTTTCCCCGCTTTGATACCGCAGCCATGTCTATCGGTGCGCTAAGCCCGGAAGCCCACGAAGCCCTGGCTCTGGCGATGAATCAGTTGGGCGGCTGCTCCAACTCCGGTGAAGGCGGCGAAGACCCCGTACGCTATGGCACTAATAAAGTATCACGCATCAAGCAGGTGGCGTCAGGACGCTTTGGGGTCACCCCCAGCTATCTGGTTAATGCGGACGTGATTCAGATTAAGGTGGCGCAGGGGGCCAAACCTGGAGAGGGAGGGCAACTCCCCGGCGATAAGGTAACCCCCTATATTGCCAAATTGCGTTTTGCGGTGCCGGGATTGACGCTGATATCCCCTCCCCCCCATCACGATATCTACTCTATCGAAGATCTGGCTCAGTTGATTTTCGATCTGAAACAGGTTAATTCCCGCGCCATGATCTCCGTCAAGCTGGTCTCCGGCCCTGGGGTCGGCACCATTGCCACCGGGGTAGCCAAAGCCTATGCCGATATGATCACCATCGCCGGTCATGATGGCGGCACCGGTGCCAGTCCCTTAACTTCAGTAAAATATGCCGGTACACCATGGGAACTGGGCCTGGTGGAGACACAACAGGCATTGGTGGCCAACGGGCTGCGTCATAAAGTGCGTCTGCAGGTGGATGGTGGCCTGAAAACCGGTCTGGATGTGGTCAAGGCAGCCATTCTTGGCGCGGAGAGTTTCGGTTTTGGTACCGGCCCGATGATCGCCCTGGGCTGTAAATATCTGCGCATCTGTCATCTCAATAATTGTGCCACCGGTATCGCCACCCAACATGAGCAGTTACGCGCCAGTCACTATCATGGGCTGCCGGAGCGGGTGATGCACTATTTCCACTTTATTGCCCATGAGACACGGGAGATCATGGCGCAACTGGGGGTGTGCCGTCTGGTGGATCTGATTGGCCGCACCGATCTGCTCAGGCAACTTCCGGGGATCACGCCCAAACAGCAGAAGCTGGATCTGACCTCCCTGTTGGTGAGTGTACCCCCGATTAATGGCAACACTGTGTGGCACAGTGCCGCCAATCCCTGCCTGGATAAAGGCACCCTTAATCAACATCTGCTGCAACAGGCGCTGGAGAGCGTGCAGCAACAGCAGAGCCAGACGCTATTTTTCACCATACGCAATACGGATCGCGCCGTGGGTGCCGCCCTGTCCGGGGAGGTTTCCCGCCTTTATGGTGCCAGGGGCGTTGCGGATCACCCCATCAAAGTCCACTTCACCGGTACCGCCGGACAGAGTTTCGCGGTCTGGAATGCGGCGGGGATCGAGCTTCATCTCACCGGGGATGCCAATGACTATGTGGGCAAGGGGATGGCCGGAGGCTGTATCACCTTAAAGCCCCCCGGAGGCTCGCCCTTTGCCGCCCATATGAGCCAGATTATCGGCAATACCTGTCTCTATGGAGCCACGGGAGGCCGATTGTTTGCCGCCGGACGCGCTGGTGAACGCTTTGCAGTACGTAACTCTGGAGCCATTAGCGTGGTGGAGGGGCTGGGAGATAATGGTTGCGAATATATGACCGGGGGGATCGTGGTGGTACTGGGTGCCACTGGAGTGAACTTTGCGGCCGGTATGACCGGGGGCATCGCCTTTGTGCTGGATAAGTCAGGCCAATTTAGCAAAAAGGTCAACCCGCAATATGTGGAATTACTGACTCTGCATGAGTTGCCGGCGTATCAGCAGCTGCTACAGCACCTGTTGAGACAACATAGTGAACTGACCGGCTCGGAACAGGCAGAGAGCCTGCTGCGCCTCTGGTCAAACAGCCTGCCTCATTTTGTGCTGGTTAAACCCAAAGCAGCTGACCTTGAGGCGCTCTGGCAACAGGCGCAAACCCTTTGCGGACACTGCTCCGGAGCCATTCATTGCGAGGAGATAGCGACATGAGCCGTCACCTGTACCATTTTCTGCACCAGCCGCGCCAGGAGGCGGGTAAAAAAAGTCTGGCGCTGCGCAAAAGTCAGTTTAACGAGATCTATCACCCCTTTTCTGCCGCCGACGTCGGTGATCAGTCGCAAAGATGCCTGGATTGTGGCACCCCCTACTGTCAGTGGCGCTGTCCGGTACACAATGCGATACCTGACTGGCTGAAACTGGTGGCCGATGGCCGCATTATTGAGGCGGTGGAGCTGGTGCATCAGACCAACAGTCTGCCGGAGATCTGCGGCCGGGTTTGCCCTCAGGATCGTTTATGTGAACAGGCCTGTACCCTGAATGATGAGTTTGGTGCTGTTACCATCGGTGAGATTGAACGCTACCTGACAGAGAGCGCCTTTGACCAGGGCTGGCGTCCGGATCTCTCCCTGGTTAAACCGCTGGGCAGGCGAGTCGCCGTGG
The DNA here is from genome assembly GCA_051651345.1 of Enterobacteriaceae bacterium. Classification (GTDB taxonomy): domain Bacteria; phylum Pseudomonadota; class Gammaproteobacteria; order Enterobacterales; family JBOFSC01; genus JBOFSC01. The sequence continues at coordinate 4,958 of JBOFSC010000156.1, read as the reverse complement.
TAGGTGCCGGACCTGCCGGGCTGGCCTGCGCCGATGTATTGACCCGCCTTGGGATCTCGGTGGTGGTCTTTGATCGCCATCCGGAAATCGGTGGTCTGCTCACCTTTGGTATTCCCGCCTTCAAACTGGAAAAAAGCCTGCTGGCGCGCAGGCGACAGCTGTTCAGTGAGATGGGCATTGAATTTCGTCTTAACTGCGAAATTGGCCGGGATATCTCCTGTGAGGCGCTGATGCAACAGTTTGATGCGCTGTTTGTCGCCACAGGCACTTACCATGCGCTGGAAGGCGGGCTGCCCAATGAACAGGCTGCGGGGGTTTATCCCGCACTGGCTTACTTAAGCGGTATCACGCGACATCTGCTGGGGCATCCGCCACTGCCTGAGGCGCCCTGGATTGATCTGCGTGGTAAGCGGGTGGTGGTGCTGGGGGGCGGAGATACCGCCATGGATTGTATTCGCAGTGCGATTCGCCAGGGGGCCGCCAGTGTTCACTGTCTCTATCGCCGTGATCAGGCTGCGATGCCCGGCTCAAGACGTGAGTTTAACAATGCGTGCGAAGAGGGGGGGGAATTTCTGTTTAACCGTCAGCCAGTGCGTATTGAGGTGGACTCAAACGGCCAGGTCTGTGCTGTTACAGTAGTTACGACCGTGCCACAGGGTCGGCAGCAACTGGAGACGGTGGCAGGCTCAGAGCAGACTATTGCGGCGGATGCCATCTTGCTGGCTTTTGGGTTTCGCCCTCATGCCCTCCCCTGGCTGGAGCCTTTCGCTGTGATGCGGGATCAGCAGGGTCGAATTATGGCTGACTATGCACAGGGTTATCCTGGGCAAACCTCACAGTCGAAGATCTTTGCCGGTGGGGATATCGTGCGCGGGGCGGATTTAGTGGTCACCGCTATCGCCCAGGGGCGACAGGCAGCGGAAGGGATCGTTAGTTATTTGGAAAACCAGTGAGAGCTATCTTTTTCCCTCGCCCGCTTGCGGGAGAGGGGAAAAAGCAGGACTCAATACACCAGCCACTTCTCTCCCTCGATCACTTCCTCTCTGGCACCCATCTGCATCAGGATGGCTTTTAACTCTTTCATTTCGGTGCGCGGCAACAGCGGGCTGCTGTCATCGATGATCAGGCCGCGAAAACGCTTAATTTGTGGTACATGGCGACGAATACCGCGTAACTTATCGGTAAACTGTTTCACCGCGCTGCTCAGACCGCCGTTCTTCTTTTTACTGGTAAACTGGCAGATAATCAGCTCATCCCCCTCCACCCGGTAGATGATAAACCAATTCGGGGCTTCCCAACGTTTACCAATCTCCAGGCGACTTTTGCCAAAATAGGCTGGGGTCACTTCAATCCCCTGAGTGGCCAGATAACGTGTTACTGGATCCATGCAGACCTCCCGGAGAGCAGCAAGTTGTGTGCCAGGAAAATAGCTCCTCCCCTTGTTAGCATAGGTCTCTACACAAGAGGGGGAGCGGGTTAATTCCCCTCCGTGGAGGGGTGGCGCGCCAGCGACGGGGTGGTTAATGCGCCATATCCTCATTTCAACGCTGTAAAACATCCACAATTGGAATAGGCAATATACCTAAACCTAATCTCTCCTTTTGCGTACTGTGCCGGACCACCCCGGCGCTGACGCGCCACCCCTCCACGGAGGGGAATTTTGGTGCCTCCCTCCTCTCACTCCCCCTGGTATTGGCTGGGTTAGAATTTAGCAATATCCAGCAGAGCACTGGTTGACTGTAACAACCCCTGCATACTGCTGATAATTTGATCATTGCACTGTTTGGCATTATCCACTGCGGTTTGCGAGCTGCTCTGTTCCTGTTGAGCAATATTGGTCGTATTATCCGCTGAAACCATATCCGTCTGTCCCTTCGCATTCAGGTTGGCACCTGCAGCCTGACCGATAGCTCTATACCCACCGGCGGCACCCGTCAGCATATCACCCGCCATCTTGCCTCCTTCGCCGCCTAAACCTGCCATAGCCCCCCCCGTCGTTTGCAGTACACTGGCACCGATTTGCATACCGGCTTCCAGATATCCCGCTTCTGCTTGTTTTTCAATACCGTCCATTTTCTGTTGTAAACCAGAGATCTGCAGAGCAGCTGCCTGAGACCTCTGCTGCACTTCACTTTCCTGCATTTTATCTCTGGTCTTGGCAAACAACGCGGCCATTTCCGTGATCAGGCTTTGAATATTGAACATTGAGCCCTGCACGCCTTTATAGGCCTGCATGATGCTATCCAGTTGCTGTGGAATACTGTCGGCACCATTGTCGGCACCTTGTATAATGGGATCCAGGGTCGTGGTTTGTAAATTGACCTGGGAACCCGTGGTACCTGGCAGGGGGGGAGTGATATCAGCCATAAACTTTGCCTCGCTAGACTACATGTTACAAAAAAACGGGTTACAAAAACGGATTATATAAACGTGATGACTAAAAATGTGTACTCAATCCCCCAGTTATGCTATGGACATTGCGACCTGGATCTTGACATTCGCACTTTGTGTTGCGACATCGCTGGCCCCTTTCAGGGCAGTAACTTCGGCATCCGCAACCTCCTGCAATCTGTTTTGTCCATCTTCGATCTGTTGCTGTATATTGTTGTGCATATAACCGGCATAATTTATCCGCACGGCCAACTCATCGATCTCCTTCTGTAATTTCGTCTGAATTACCTTATTAACGCCTTCAGTCGCCCCATAAGCTCCCCTGGTCACACCCATGATGGCAGACATCGTCGGTGACATAGATGCTTTGATGGCGGCGTTACGCAGTTGACTGCTTAACTTTGTTTTCACCCCTTGTAGCAACTCTTCTGTGGTTAATTTTGCACCTTTATCGATAGCCTCGTTGCACACCTCTTTCACAGAGTTAGAGACCATCTTTTCCAGCCCCTCTTTGGTCAGAAGTTTGGCGGTACTGGCCGCTTGCGCCCGGCTCATTTGCCCTCCGGCTTCAGCCCCTTTAATCACTTTGGCCGCAACACCTTCTGCTGCCTCAGCACCCTGGCTGATCTCTTGTGCCTCGATACCCGCTTCCCTGGCTTCTCTGAGAGCTCTTTTTGCCGCTTTAGCCGCTGCTGTTTCACCCGTTTTACTGGCGGTCTCTGCGGTAACACCACCAACTTCAGCCGCAGTATCAGCGACAGTTACAGCCACCTCTCCTGCAGTGCCTCCCATTTTACCCGCTGTTTCAGCTGCATTAACACCCGCTTCACTGGCGGTTTCCGCAGTCCTGGCACCCGCAGAGGCAGCCTCTTCGACGGCTTCTGTAGCGCCAGCCCGACCAAACTTCTCTATCAGTTTCTCAGACTCCGTAGCCCCCATTTTGGTTAACTTATCCGCCCCTGTTGTCAGCGCCTTCTCAACCTGGCCAGCCACTTGATTGGACACCTGTGCACCTACCTCATCGGCTACGCTGGCCACCACCTCTTTCGAACCGTCAGCAACCCCTTTCACCAGTTCGTTGGCAACTTTACTGGTCACGGTTTCTGCGGTTTTAATCGCGCCACGGGCGGCTGAGAATGCCATACCCATATGGAATACATCCAGACACATACCCACCGCTTCGGCACCCGTCTGCACACCACCAGCAATTTCCGACACCTTATCGCAGGTTGCCTTATCAGCGCCGCCCAATTCAGCCGCTTCGGCAGAGGCTTTAACCAACCCGGCCACACCGGCAACGGTATACGAAACCCCAGCGGCGATCTCCAGCGCACCCATCGCCGCATTCCCTACCAGACACTGTAATGCACCTTCAATAATACGCATAATGCCCATCACGGCTTCGACGATACTCATCACAAAATCCAGTACCGTGGTCACAATAGCCGCTTTACGGGCACTGCTCTGTTGGGATTCGGCATCCTGTGCTTTCTGAGCAATCTGCGCCGCCTGTTGATTGGTGATAACCAGTTGCGCCTGGCTACTAATCGCCTGTCCGTTGGCAATCGCCTTGCCCATAGTGCCTAAAGAACTCAGGGTCAGCAGCGTCACCGCCCCCATCATCACCTCCATGGAGATACCCTTGAGTTTAGACACATCAATGGATTGCACCCCTCCGGTACCTGAGCCCTGGGCATTCAGTTTATCCAGCACATTCTGTACTGCCTGATTTACCGCAGCCAGTTGTGTCGTCAACGCTGAGGAACTATAACTATCTGTGGTGCTGGTCGTGTTACCGGTAGCCGAAGTATTAGAAGTGTTACCTGTATCCGAGGTATTAGAGGTTCCACTCGCGCCACCAGTACCCGAAGAAGCACTGGTATTCGATGTGTTACTGGTGGTTGAACCGTCACTTGAACCGCCTGAATTACTGCTCCCTGAATTAGAGGAGTCCTGCTGCATCGTCACTGCAGGCATCAGGGAGGTAGTGCTGCTATCGGTTGCAGTCGGACCACCGCTGATCGAAGTGTCGGTACTGCTTGAAGTGTTTGCACTGCTGTCAGCACTATTACCCACTGACGCAGCCACCGCCTGCAGAACCTGAGTGACCGCCGCCAGGGTTGTCACGGGGCCGGACCAGTCCGGTAATGTCGCTGGCGCATTGTCTGTAGTCGGATTTGTGGTTGAAGGAACACTGCCATTGGCCGTGGATGAACTTGTTCCATAAGTGGATGAGGTATCCTGTGTAGTGGTTGATGAAACGCCCGGCAGTGCCATAATCATTTCTCCTGGTGTGTTAACCTGTGTAATTCCTGCCGGATTGTCTCAGCAAGACCATCATATTCACTGCGCCCGGTACACCACTGCAAAGCGATAGTGAATGCTTTCTCTGCCTGAGAAATATTATTGAGCAAGATATAAGTCTGCCCTTATACGTAGGATCTTTAGGATCAACCAACTGATAACGATAGAAAAAATGACGTATTTTTAGAAAAAAGAGTGGAAAGTGTGCTGTGATCATGATCAAATGATCATTCGCCAAAACAACCAACACAACCACAGCACCT
>JBOFSC010000155.1:0-1727 GCA_051651345.1 Enterobacteriaceae bacterium | reverse complement strand
TCCAGCCCCCAGACCATACACGCTATCATTAGCAATAGCCAGTGCCTCTTCCTTATCCTTAAAGGTGGTCACTGCCAACACCGGCCCGAAGATCTCCTCCTGGAAGACGCGCATATTATTGCGACCAAACAGCACCGTGGGCTCCAGATAGTAACCGTTGGATAAGCCAGAACCGAGATCGACACGGTTGCCGCCGATCAATACCTCAGCCCCCTCTTTCTTACCGATATCGATATAGTTGAGGATGGTCTTCATCTGCCCTTCAGAGACCTGAGCGCCCATCTGAGTCTGCAGATCCATCGGGTGACCACGACGTATTTCCGAAACCCGCTTCAGGGCACGCTCAATAAAGCGCTCATAGATGGACTCCTGAATCAGTGCGCGACTGGGGCAGGTACAGACTTCCCCCTGATTAAAGGCAAACAGAGCAAAACCTTCGAGGACCTTATCAAAGTAGGCATCATCTCTGTCCATCACATCTTCAAAGAAGATATTGGGTGATTTTCCACCCAGCTCCAGAGTCACCGGAATTACACTGCTGGCCGTATAACTCATGATCTGCTGGCCAACTTCTGTTGAACCGGTAAAGGCGACCTTGTTGATACGTCCGGAGGTGGCCAGATGCTCGCCGATTTCCGCACCGGAACCATTGACCACGTTTAGCACGCCCGGAGGCAGCAGATCGCCGATCAGCTCCACCAGCACCAGCACCGATAATGGGGTGAGCTTGGCGGGCTTAAGCACGATACAGTTACCCGCAGCCAGTGCCGGTGCCAGTTTCCAGCACGCCATTAGCAGAGGGAAGTTCCACGGAATAATCTGCCCGACCACACCCAGAGGCTCCTGGAAGTGATAGGCCACGGTATCCCCATCCAGGTCACTGATCGCCCCTTCCTGAGCACGAATACAGGAAGCAAAATAGCGGAAGTGATCCAGTCCGAGAGGCACGTCTGCCGCACTGGTTTCCCGGAATGGCTTACCATTATCCCAGGTCTCCACTGCCGCCAGCAGTTGCAGATTCTCTTCCATTCTGTCGGCAATCTTATTGAGAATGGCCGCACGCTGGGCCGCCGGGGTATTTGCCCAACCCTCTTTCGCTTTGTGAGCGGCATCCAGAGCGTGATCGATATCTGCCTTGCTGGAGCTGGCAACTTCACACATCGGTTGGCCTGTCAGCGGTGTCAGGTTGCTATAATATTCGCCCTGAACCGGAGGAATCCACTTGCCCCCGATAAAGTTGTCATAACGTTTTTTCAGGGTAAATTGCACACCATACTGACCGGGATTGATATTGTTGGACATTGTGATCTCCTGTGAGTCAAGTTATCTTAATGGACAAATTTCGACCAATAACGAAAAATCAGCATACCCACACAGCACCTCTGTATCGGGGTGCTTGTCTATGCCATGTGACACTAAACTCAAGGATTTATTGAGATGGGCTCTGCCCGGCAAAACCCAGCGCAACAAACTCTTTCACAGCAACGCCTCAGATTAGCCCCCATTGGAGCGTCACAACAATGGGAACACATCCGTTTTCCAGAGTACCTCACACTTTCAAAACATAACGCCTTGCACCGTTGACATTGGCTGCAGAAAGTATCTCACCAGCACCGCTGAAGACTTTACTCCCTCCCCTGGCAAGGGGGTGGGGTCAACACACTTTAGGGCAACGCTGCTTTCAATTTCAGCGTATGACCCCCTCCCAACCTCCCCCTTGGCAGGCA
>JBOFSC010000154.1:0-3641 GCA_051651345.1 Enterobacteriaceae bacterium | reverse complement strand
TTTTGCGACTCATGGTCAACGAGCTCATCCCAGGCGAGATCAGAAAAGTATGTTGCTATCGTTAGGTCTTAGTATTTACCCTGTAATGAATTAAAGGTACATCAATGTGTTATGAGCTTAAGTACCTACATATGAGTGGGGGCTGTTTGCCCCCGCGTTGCTGGTTAAAATTGTACCGCCAGGGATCGGTTACAACGCCCCACGCCGACTCTTGGCGTAGGTATCGAAGGAGACCGCCAGAATAATAATCAATCCGGTGATAATCTGCTGGTAGTAGGCCGAGACATTCATCAGCACCAGACCATTGATCAGCACACCCATAATGATCGAGCCAATAATAGTGCCGGTAATACGTCCATAGCCCCCCATCAGCGAGGTGCCGCCGATCACCACCGAGGCGATAACCCGCAACTCAAAAGTAAAACCGGCCACCGCTTCAGCGCTGCCCAGACGGGAACTGAGAATAAAACCCGCAAGCCCGGCAAGACAACCGATCACCAGATAAACGCTGATCAGAATCCGATTGACATTAACCCCCGCCAGGCGAGCCGCTTCCGGATTGCCCCCCACCGCATAGACAAACCTTCCCCAGCGGGTTTTGTGCAGCGCCAGATAGCCCGCCAGGGCCACCAGGACAAAGATCCATACTGGAATGGGAATCCCCAGTAGCGCCCCGCGGCCCCACCAGCGATAGCTGTCGTCAAAACCAGCAATAGGCGCTCCATCGTTAATCACCAGGGTGACGCCACGCCAAATAGTCATACCGCCCAGGGTCACAATAAAAGGGGGCAGACGCAGGCGGGTTACCCCTAACCCGTGCAGAAAACCGATCAGCGTACCCAGCGCCAGACAGATGGCGAGCCCAATCAACCAGCTCATCCCACCCCAGGCATCGGCATCCACCGTGGTAAAGTTATCCCCTTTAATCACCCAGGCCGCCGTCATGGCGCACACCGCCAGGATAGACCCCACAGAGAGATCAATTCCGGCCGTCAGGATCACAAAGGTCATCCCCACCGCCATAATGCCGAAGATAGAGACCTCGGTCAGCACATTGAAAATATTGCGTTCCGACAGAAAATTGGCATTCTGCGACTGGAAAAAGATCATCAGCAGTAACAGGAAAATCAGGACACCAAAGCGCTCAAAAAACGCGATGGGGTCGATACGCCCACGTTCATCCAGCAGCGCCAGATCCTTAAAAAACGCGCTTATCATAGTGTCACCTCATCCGTTTTTTTGATTTTATCCATACCTATCGCCATCATGGTCATCAACTTCTCTTCCGTCGCCTCATCACCATGCAGCGCACCCGTTACCTTGCCTTCACACAGAGTGATAATGCGGTCAGAAATCGCCATGATTTCCGGCAAATCGGAAGAGATCACCAACACCGCAACCCCCTGCGCCGCCATATCAAACAGCACCTGATGCACCTCTGATTTGGCACCAATATCGATGCCCCGCGTCGGTTCATCGATGATCAGCACTCTGGGGTGCAGCGCCATACAGCGCGCCAGAATCACTTTCTGCTGATTGCCCCCGGAGAGTTTGCGCACCTCCTGATCACTGTTATTCATTTTGATTTTCAGTGCCTGGCGGTAGTGGTCGATCAGCGCATTCTCTTTGCTGTTATTAATAAAGCCCCACCAGTGGCGCAGATCCCCCAATTTAGGTAGCGTCATATTGTTGCGAATCGACAGTTTCAGAATCAGGCCATCCTTTTTACGATCTTCCGGCACCAGCGCAACCCCCTGAGCAAAGGCCCGCTGGGGCGAAGCGGGTTGATAGCGCTCACCATCCAACCACACTTCACCTTCACTGAACTGATCGGCGCCAAACAGGCAGCGCGCCAGCTCTGTACGCCCGGCCCCCACCAGACCGGCAATGCCCAGAATCTCCCCTTCATGGATTTTAAAGTTGATCCCTTTAAGACTGATACCATGGGGGTCCAGAGGGGATTTGCGCCGCGACAGATCTTTTACTTCCAGGCGTACCGGCCGGTGCTGATGCTGGGTCAGGGACTGATCACGACGCTGGAACAGCACATTGCGCCCCACCATCATCTGGATAATCTGCTCGACTTTGACATCGCGCACCTGGCCCTCACCGGTAAAACGCCCATCCTGCAATACCGTGAAACGATCACATAGCTGGAACACCTCGTGCAGACGATGGGTCACATAGATCACTGCCACACCCCGCTGACATACTTCACGTACCACCTGATGCAGGGTTTCCACCTCATGATCACTTAATGCCGCCGAGGGCTCATCCATAATGATCAGTTTGGCATTGAGGGTCAGTGCTCTGGCTATCTCCACCATCTGCTGCTGAGCCACACTGAGGCGCGATCCCTGCGCCGTGGCAGAAAAGGGTTGGCGCAGATAGTCCAGAATAGTCTGAGCCTCCTTCTCTACGCCTTTCTTATCGACAAACAGACCGCCTTTTTCCATCTCCCGCCCCAGAAACAGATTCTCGGCCACCGTCATATTGGGCAGCAGATTAAACTCCTGGTAGATGGTGACGATACCTTGTTGATGGCGCTTCATCGGCGAATCGGTCACGGACAACCGCTCTCCATCAAAATCGATCTCCCCCTGATCCTGGGGCTGGGCACCCGACAGGGCTTTGAGCAGGGTGGATTTCCCTGCGCCATTCTCCCCCAGTAATGCATGCACCTCCCCGCGCCGAACGGAGAGGTGGACGTTATCCAGTGCAACAATACCGGAGAACTGTTTTGACAATCCGCGAACCTGTAATAAGGGTTGCGACATATAACCTCCTGGATAACATTAGGCCCTGATTACTTGCTGATTTCCCCAATACGTTCGGCGCTGGAGAGGGTCTCTTTGGTGATCAGAATCGGGGTATAGTCTGCTCCGGTGATAGCCGTCTTATTACGAATCGACTCAACCACCTGCTTCATCGCCTCCTGTACGGCATAGCCGGGGCGCTGATCCGCTGTGGCCGACAGCCAGCCATCCTTTACCCGCGCCAGGGCTTCCGGCACTGAGTCAAAGCCCACCACCGTCACTTCACCGGGTTTAAAGCCTTGCGCCTGTAGTGCTTCAATGGCGCCCAGCGCCATATCATCGTTGGCCGACAGGATCACCAGCGACTTTTTCGGCAGGGTCGGCAGCATGCTCTCCACAATGCGCATCCCTTCAGAGCGCAGCCAGTTGCCACTCTGATCGAGAACAATGCGATACTTGTCACCGCCCGCTTTCAGGCTGTTGCGGATACCGTTAGTGCGTTCAATATTGGAAGAGGAGCCCGGCTGGCCCGTTAACAGCGCAATGCTGGCGCCATCAGGAAAGTGCTGTTTCACATAGTCACCCAGCATCTCCCCGCCTTTGTAGTTATTGGCACCAAAATGGGACACCGGTTTACTGCTGTTCACCGCACGGTCCAGGGTGACCATGGGAATATTCGCTTCCTGCACTTCTGTCACGGCCAGAGAGACCGCGTTGACATCATTGGGCGCAACAATAAAACCATCGGCACCACGGGTGATGGCATTTTGCAGGTCGGCAACCTGTTTAGGAGAACTGCCCTGGCTGTCCAACACCAGCAGTTTGACATCCAGCTCTTTGGCAGCCTTAGTGGCGGTGCGCTGCATATGGACTTCAAAGGGCATA
>JBOFSC010000153.1:0-2728 GCA_051651345.1 Enterobacteriaceae bacterium | reverse complement strand
CAGCGCCGCACCATTAGCGGTTAGCGCTTCGATGGTAACGCTACGGCCCGTTGCAGTGATACGCAGGGCTGAATCGATCACCAGCAGACCTTTTAACTGCGATTTGCTGCTGGTTTCTGCCGATTCGAGCAACAGGGTGGCGGATCGACCGGCACAGAGCTGATTATAAATAGCGCTGGGGTCTTCGTGATAGCAGACGCCTCGCGAAAGAATCTGTGCTCTTGGTGTGTTTTGCATAATATAAATACCCAGGACCAGTAAAAAAAAACCCGCTATCAGTAGCGGGTCATGATGTCAGAGCGTCAAATTATTGACAGTTTGCCTCACGCCACCCGCAGGAGGAGCGCCACCACCACTGATTCATGTTGTGTCCTGCGTTGTGATGTGTCACTGCCATGAGATTCTCGCTATTAATCAGTTCTCCGTTTTAATTCTTGTACTAGTTAAATGGATTAATGAGGCAATGTCAATAAGTGTCTGGTAACTTTTTTTATCCTTGTGTAAGGAGTCAAAAAATAGTGTGATACAATTTGTTAACTTCGCCCGCGATTAACCTATTTACATGAGGATGTTATGGCTCAAAATGTACCAGGAACACGCTATGACCTGCATAGTCACACGACGGCTTCTGATGGGGTGTTAAGCCCGGCAGACCTGGTGCGCAGAGCGGTCTTGATGGGGGTGGACGTACTGGCTATCAGCGACCACGATACCCTGAGCGGTCTGGCAGAAGCCAGAGAGACCATCGAGCAGGAGCAGTTACCCCTCTGTCTGATCCCGGCGGTGGAGATCTCAACCGCCTGGGAAGGGGAAGAGATTCACATTGTCGGCCTGAATGTAAACGTGGATAATGACGCCCTGCAAACCTTGCTGGAACAGCAGAGTGAATCCCGCAGACAGCGGGCGCGTCAGATGGCCCATAATCTGGGGCAGCAACTGAACAGGCCTGAGCTCTATGAACAGGTACGCCAGCAGGCCGGAGAGGGGGCGATTACCCGGGCGCATTTTGCCCGTTATCTGCTACAGGAGCGCCTTGTCTCTTCGCTGGATCAGGCGTTTGCGCACTATCTGGGATCACAGCATCCGGCGTATGTGCAACCTGGCTGGTGTACTATTGCTGTGGCGATAGAGGCGATCAGGGGTAGCGGAGGCAAAGCGGTTCTGGCCCATCCGGCACGGTACGGTTTGAAGGTGAAGCAGCTGCGAAAATTGCTGCTGGAATTTAAACAAGCAGGCGGGCAGGCAATGGAAGTGGCTCACTGCCAGCAAAATCAGGATGAACGGTTACAGTTAGCTAAATATGCCAGTGAGTTTCAACTACAGGCGTCCCTTGGGTCTGATTTTCATCACCCCTGCGCCTGGCTGGAGCTCGGCAGAAATTTATGGCTGCCAGGGGGGGGTACCCCTGTATGGTATGACTGGGCGCTTTGCCTTGAGGAATAATCATGAGTCAGTTTTTTTATATCCATCCTGATAATCCACAAACCAGGTTGATCAATCAGTCGGTGGATATACTGCAAAAAGGTAGCGTTATCGTTTACCCCACAGATTCCGGATATGCCCTGGGCTGTATGCTGGGAGATAAAAATGCCATGGAGCGTATCTGTCAAATTCGCTCCCTGGATGATAAGCACAATTTTACCCTGGTGTGTCGTGATCTGTCGGAGATCTCCACCTATGCCATCGTCGATAACAGTGCATTTCGTCTGATAAAGAATAATACGCCGGGCAACTACACTTTTATCCTTAAGGCGACCAAAGAGGTGCCCCGTCGCCTGATGAACGATAAACGTAAAACCATCGGTCTGCGTGTGCCTTCCAATCCTATCGCCCTGGCACTGCTGGAACGCCTGGGCGAGCCGCTGATGTCCACCACCTTGATGCTGCCGGGTAATGATTTTGCCGAATCTGATCCTGAAGAGATTCGTGATACACTCGGCAGACAGGTTGACCTGATTATTCACGGGGGCTATCTGGGTCAGCAGCCCACCACCGTTATCGACCTGACAGAGGATAGCCCCAAAGTTCTGCGTGAAGGTGCCGGGTCCGCATCCCCTTTTAAGCAGTAGTTTCATAAATAACAGTAGTTTCATAAATAAATAGTTTCATAAAGCGACGCCTGTGAAGGCGACATAGAGGTTGTTATCAGATGAGTGAAAAGTTACAAAAAGTTCTGGCGCGTGCCGGACAGGGTTCGCGCAGACAGTTAGAAGTACTGATTGAAGCGGGCAAGGTAAGTATCGATGGCAAAACTGCCAAATTAGGCGATCGTATCGATGTGGCGACGGTGGGCAAGATCCGCATCGATGGGCAGATTATTACCTTAACAGAGAGCGGTGAGAGTCGCTGTCGGGTACTGGCTTACTACAAACCTGAAGGTGAACTGTGCACCCGGCGCGACCCGGAAGGACGTCCCACGGTTTTCGACCGTTTACCGCCGATTAAAGGCAGCCGCTGGATAGCCGTTGGCCGTCTTGATATTAACACCTCAGGTTTACTGCTGTTCACCAACGATGGTGAGCTGGCGAATCGTCTGATGCATCCCCGTCATGATATTGAGCGGGAATATGCCGTACGGGTTTTTGGTCAGGTGGTGCCGGAGCAGATTAAACGCCTGACTCAGGGCATTGAACTGGAAGATGGACCCGCCAGCTTTTTGCGTATTGCCGCCCAGGGCGGGGAAGGGATCAATCAGTGGTTTAATGTGACCCTGACGGAAGGGCGTAAC
>JBOFSC010000152.1:0-6035 GCA_051651345.1 Enterobacteriaceae bacterium | reverse complement strand
TAGCCCCACTTATGCTCAACCCAGCACCTCTCTCAGGATAATGGGCAGAATCACACCCTCTGCCTGTACGCCTGAGTTATCTACTGGCGGAGGAATTACTTATTCCAATATCTCCTACGGACAGCTAAATAACAACAAGACCACGACCCTGGCCGATAAAACCGCCCTTCTGACCATTAACTGTTTTTCAACAACCTCAGTTGGAATACGGATTACTGATGATCGCGCTGCCTATAAGACTGATTTTAATAACGAAATGCCCAGACCCTCAAAAGGGCCCGGAGGATTAAACCCAGCTGATAATAATAATGAAACAATGGGCCTGGGAGCAGATAAATCGGGCAATAAGGTGGGCGTCTGGTGGATTAATGTCGATAGTCAGCAGCTCAAAGTCGATAACAGTCGTTCTCGATCCATGCAGTTAATCTCCTCCTCCGATGGCAATACGTGGCAGCGGCAAAATACCCGTACCCCTCTTGATGTCCATAGCAATAACGGCAATATCACCTATGCTATCGCTGAAAATGGGGCATCAGGCACCCCTAAAGCGGGCAAAGTCCATAGCTTCCCCTTAGTAATCGGTGCGGCCATCGCCAAAAAGAACAGCCTGGATTTATCCTCAGATATTCAATTAAATGGCAAGGCGACCTTTGTTGTTTATTACTATTGAGTCAGCAAAAGCCTCCCTATTGTTTCGACGGTATAAACTTCTGCTGTGGGAATAAGAAGTTCAATAATGGCGCATTAATATCAAAAAGCTGATGGGTTTTTATCAGTTGCTTGGTTTTTATCAGTTGCTGATAGTACTCTGCGTAGTAAACCTGCGCACTATCCTGCGGATTAAGCAGCAGCGGATTAAGCTGTACTGTATGCAAGTCACTAAAAATATTGAACTGATCCACAGTGGCATACTGTGGTATTTTGGTTAACTCACTGAAATAGCGTATTAACTCTCCGTACGAGGGTGCCTCTTTAACCGCTATCCCCTCTTTGATCAATGCCTCTTTATACTTCCATTGGCTGGCGTGAACATAAAAAACAACATGATATTTTGCCTGGAAGGGCTGCTGTATCTGCTGTAAACGCGCTGTTACCTCGTCTTGTGTCAGCTCTTTTGCTAATGTGCGCGGCGACAGTATGATCGCGATATCTTTTCCCTTCCCATGGTGCTGCACAAGTTGTTGACTCACCTGCAGCATTGTCTGATAAAACTGAGGGTTACTGATCTCCACCCTTTTACCTTGTGCATTGGTATAGGTTCCCCCTAACCAGATGGCTGCAGCAGGCACCCCTATCAGATCCTGCACTGCTGGATCAATAGCCCTTCCCTGGAGCTCAACAGTCTGAATCGCAAGGGGTAAAGCAGTAATGCTCTCTTTTCTTGTCAATTGAAGCTGGTATCGGCTCACTTCCGATTGCAACGCAAACAGTTGAAAATGCGTGTTGCCTGGCACCTCATTTAAAAACCTGATTAACTTTTCAGACAACAGGTGAGTATACAGCCCCACTTTACACTGCTGCAGAATAGTCTCTGCCTGTTCTGTCTGCGCCATCAGAGCATCGATACTACCTTTACCAACAAAGAGCACAGGCCCATAGCCATGGGATGCACACTCTTTTTGCAATTGCTGAAAAGACCCGTCATCACTCCTCAGTGACCTGATTGCCACCGTCTCTCCCCGTGCCTTTAATTGTTGCTGAATGACTCTTGCTCCGTTCGCATCCCCACCCGTACCAGAGGTGATAAGCAGAGGCATCCCCGCCAGTGCTGATACGCTGAACAGGATCGTCAGGTATCCTGTACATAAGCGATATAAAAAGGAAAAGGACGGTGAGATCATGTTGATAGCGCCCGATAGCCAATATCCTGGCGGTAATGTCTTCCGGCGAAATGTACCTTCTCCACGGCCTGATAAGCGTGAGTTCGGGCCGCTGACAGATCTTCCCCTAATCCCACAATATTGAGGATCCGTCCCCCATAGGTCTGCCACTCACCATTGTGATAAGCCGTACCGGCATGATACAGGCGGCAGTGAGGCATCTCCTCCACCTCCTCAATGCCGGTGATCACATCCCCTCGTCTGGGCTGCTGTGGATAACCTTGCGCCGACAGCACAACGCAGAGCGCACTTTGCGCTCGCCAGCGGATCTCCGCCTGCGCCAGTTTGCCATGCAGAGAGGCGAGGATAATCTGTAGCAGATCGCTCTGCAGCAGCGGCAACAACACCTGCGTTTCAGGATCGCCAAACCGGGCGTTGAACTCAATGGCTTTAACCCCTTGTGCTGTCACCATCAGACCGGCAAATAAAATACCGCGAAATGGCGTGTCCTCTTCTGCCAATGCGGCTGCCGTGGGCTTAATCACTTTACTGACCGCCTCTTCAATAATGGCATCAGGGATATGGGGCAGCGGCGCATAGGTGCCCATCCCCCCGGTATTCGGTCCCTGATCCCCCTCCAGCAAGGTTTTATGATCCTGTACCGGCAACATCGGACGTACCGTCAGGCCATCCACAAACGACAACAGGGAGATCTCCTCCCCCTGCAGAAACTCTTCTATAACCACCTGAGCTCCGGCGCTGCCAAATTGTCCCTCCTGCAGCATCGCCTGTAGCGCCTGTTCGGCCTCCGGATAGCTGTGGGCGATAATCACCCCTTTACCTGCCGCAAGGCCATCCGCTTTGATCACCAGCGGCAGGGGTTGCTGCTGCATATAGGCCAGCGCGGTATCATAACTATCAAAGGCGGCGTAACGGGCGGTAGGGATCTGGTGTCGTGTTAATAACTCCTTCATAAACCGCTTGCTGCCTTCGATACGTGCCGCCAGCTTCGAAGGACCATAGGCGACAATACCGGCCTCCTGCAGGGCATCGACGATACCCTCCACCAGCGGCGCATCCGGCCCGACCACAACCAGATCGATAGCCCTCTCCTTGCAAAAGGCAATCTGGGCGGTGAAATCCAGTTCATCGATAGCGGTACACTGGGCTATCTGAGCAATTCCATCATTACCCGGCACACAAAACAGGGCGCTGGTACCCGGACTCAGCGCCAGTGCACTGACCAGAGCATGTTCACGACCACCACGGCCTATGACTAAGATTCTCATACGATTTCCTCATGATATACCCGTCGTCTTTCAAGTTGCAGGGGCGTTGGCTGCGCAGATTCAACCGAATCACATACTGGTGTATGCTCATCAGTTGAATCTGCTGGCCGCCTACCTGCAACTTGAAATACTTTGGGTATGGACCACCTGGCGGTCCTGTAGCCTCACCCTCTGGCACAGTAAATCCTGCACCACTGCGGGTAACAGTTGATGCTCCTGCTGCTGCATGACAGTGCGGAATGTGGCGAAATCAGGCTGGCTGGCACAGGCGACCCGCCGCTGGGCGATCACTGGCCCACTATCCAGGCCGCTATCGACGAAATGGACCGTGATCCCACTCTCCGGCACCTGAGCCTGCCAGGCCCGCTCCATCGCCTGTAAGCCGCTGAACTCCGGCAACAGTGAGGGGTGGATATTGATCATGCGACCATAAAAAGGTTCAACCACCTGTGGCGCCAGCAGGCGCATATAGCCCGCGAGGACGATCAGATCCGGCTGCACCTGTTGTAGGAACGCCAATAAAGCACGATCATGCTCAGCCCGTGAGTCGAATGCTTTAGGAGAAATCACCTGGCTCGGAATACCCGCCTGGGCGGCGCGCTGCAACACGGTGGCCTGGGGCTGATCGCAAATAAGCTGAACCAGTGTTGCGGCTATCTGCCCGTTCTGGCACGCCGTCTGCAATACCTGAAAATTGCTGCCGCTGCCCGAGGCCATCACCAGCAGGCGCGCCCTGGCCTGACTCATGGCAGAGGTTCCCCGTCAAAGGTGATTTGTTGCTCCCCGGCCGTCACCTGACCCAACAGATACAGCGTCTCCCCCCGGGCGGCGGCTATCTCTCTGGCGTGGGCTAAATCGGCCTCTGGTAGCGCCAGCACCATGCCAATGCCCATATTGAAGGTGGTAAACAGATCCCGTTCACTTAGATTGCCCAGACGCTGCAACAGGGTAAAGATAGCAGGCACAGGCCAGCTGCCCCGCGTAATATCGGCACTCAGGCCCGGCGGCAGCATACGGGGAATATTTTCTATAAAACCGCCCCCGGTGATATGGGCCATCCCGCGCAGTTCCACTTGCTGACGCAGGGCCAGCAGGGTTGAAACGTAAATACGGGTGGGCGTTAACAGTACTTCTCCCAGACTCTGCTCCCCCAGTTCAGGTAACTGTTGTTGCCAGGAGTAACCGGCATCCTGCACCAGTTTACGTACCAGAGAAAAACCGTTCGCATGGATGCCACTGGAAGCCAGTCCCAGCAGCAGATCCCCTTGCCGAATCCTGCTGCCATCCACTAATTCGCTGCGCTCCACCACGCCGACAGCAAAACCGGCGATATCAAATTCATGGCGCTGATACAGCCCAGGCATCTCTGCGGTCTCGCCACCAATCAGGGCGCATCCTGCCTCACGACATCCGGCGGCCACGCCCGCAACAATTTGCTCAATTTTTTCCGGGCGTATCTGATCGCAGGCCAGATAGTCGAGGAAGAAAAGCGGCTCCGCCCCCTGAACCACAATATCGTTAACACACATCGCCACTGCATCGATACCCACAGTGTCGTAACGCTCCAGGGCGAAGGCCAGTTTGAGTTTGGTGCCGATACCATCGGTGCCGGACACCAGCACCGGTTGACGGTAACGCTGGATATCCAGTTGAAACAGGCCGCCAAATCCCCCCAGCTCGCCCAATACTTCCGGACGACGGGTGCTGGCAACGTGCCGACGCATACGGGCTACCGCTTCATTACCTGCGTCAATATCGACGCCTGCGGCTTTATAGGCTTCACTCATGGGGTGGGTTCCTTGCAGGTGACTGATAAATTTGGAGTAGAGGTGGGATAACGACCATTAAAGCAGGCCATACAGAGGCCGCTGCAAGCATTGTCCTGGCCCGCAATCGCGCTGACCATGCCCTGTTGCGACAGAAAATAGAGGCCATCTGCGCCGATCATCGCCTGTAAATCAGCCACACTATGGCTGGCAGCGGGTAACTGCGCCTGATCCGGCGTATCGATGCCGTAGAAACAGGGATATTTAAACGGTGGCGAGGTGATGCCCACATAAACAGCAACCGCTCCGGCTTCGCGCAACAGCGCCACCAGACGGCGACAGGTAGTCCCCCGCACCAGCGAGTCATCGATCACCACGACCCGTTTGCCACCGACGATACTGCGTACCGCCGACAACTTCATTTTCACGCCCTTTTCACGCAATGCCTGGGAGGGCTGGATAAAGGTGCGTCCACTATATTTGCTTTTAACCAGCCCCATATCATAAGGCAGCCCCGCCGATGCGGCGTATCCCATGGCGGCGGAAATACTCGAATCCGGTACCCCGATCACCATATCCGCCGGGCAATGCCACTCTGCCGCCAGTTGCTGCCCCATACGATAGCGGGCGCTATGGACATTCATCTGCTGCAGGTTGCTGTCCGGGCGAGCGAAGTAGATATACTCCATGGCACAACACTGCAGAGCCTGGGGCGTGGTGTAGCTCTCACGGGTAATCCCCTTGCTGTCGAGCTGCCAGATCTCCCCGGGGGCCACATCCGCCAGATACTCTGCCCCCAGCATCTCCAGGGCGCAGGACTCAGAAGCGAAGAGATAACCCTGCTGCAGGCTGCCCACCACCATCGGTCGCAGCCCGTGCCTGTCCCGCGCCACCAGCAGCGTATCGCCATTCATCAGCACAAAGGCAAATCCTCCCTGCAGACGTTGCAATGCCGCTTTCGCCGCCTCAACAAAAGAGCCGCCATGCCTGGCCATCAGATGGGCGATCACTTCGGTATCGCTGCTGGTCTGGAAAATAGCCCCCTGGGACTCCAGCTCAATGCGAATCTCTGCCGCATTGACCAAATTGCCATTGGTAGCGACTACCAGCTCACCGCCACGATAATTGAACAGTAGGGGTTGAGCGTTGATCAGCTTGCT
>JBOFSC010000151.1:0-2814 GCA_051651345.1 Enterobacteriaceae bacterium | reverse complement strand
GCGCACTGGCAGTAATGGGCGTCTGGAGTTGAGTTCGTGGATCAGGAAGCTCTGCTTCTCCCTCTCCGACCAACTGGCATAATCACCCAGTCCCAGGTGGCGGGTCAGTTCAGCCAATGCTTCTGTATGGCGGCTGCTCTCCTGACGAATATCAATACGCACCAGTTGCAGGCCAAAACAGCGAATACGACGCAGGGTATCCAGCAGTTGCCCGTCGGCGATAATGCCCATACCGCAGGCATGTAACGACTGGTAGCAAGTGATCAGCGGCTGCCAGAACTGTTCATTGTCCATCAACACATCTGCGGGTTGTGGACCATATTCACCATGCAGATTAGCTTCCAGCCAGCGTTGGGTATGGAGTAAGCGGGTGCGTAGTTGCTTAAGTACTGCGCGGTAAGGCTCCAGCACCGTCTCGCCACCGGCCAATTGCTGCAACTCTGGTGTGCACTCCGTCATGGAGAGTTCCGATATCAATGTTTGAATATCGTTGAAAAATAGCTCGGCAGCTTTCCAGCGGCTGAGCAGCAGAACATGGCGCGTCACCTCTGCCGTGACATTGGGGTTACCATCGCGATCGCCCCCCATCCAGGAGGTGAAACGAACCGGCAGCGCATCCGGCGGTAAGCGATAGCCCAGGGAGCTCTCAACTTCGTCACTGAATTCTCTCAGAAACAGCGGCACCCCTTGCCACAGGCTGTTTTCCACCACGGCAAAACCCCACTTGGCTTCATCAACAGGCGTGGGCCGTTGTTTACGCATCTCATCGGTATGCCATGCCTGCGCCACTAACTGACGTAATCTTGCCATGATGCGATTACGCTCATGCTGCGGTAGATCTTCGTGGTCCAGCTGTTGCAGGCAGTGATTTACGGCAACTAATTTGTGAATCAGTGTGCGGCGGGTGATCTCTGTGGGATGGGCAGTTAACACCAGCTCAATGGAGAGATGTTGTATGGCATTTTCGATCGCATCACGACTGATATCCTTTTCCTGCAAACGGGTAAACAGTTCACCCAGCACCACCGGGCAGTTCACCATCTCACCATGGGGGGAGATACTGTGGTACTGCTCCGCCGTATTAGCCAGATTGAGAAACTGGTTAAAGGCACGTGCTACCGGCAATAATTCATCATAGGAGAGATTCTGCAAGGCATTTAGCAGCTCCTGTCGATCGGCACCATTACCCGCTCGCGATGATTTTGACAGGCGGCGGATCGACTCAACCTTGTCTAAAATTGGCTCACCCAGAGCCTCCCTGATGGTCTCTCCCAACAGTTTGCCCAGCATACTGACGTTGCTGCGCATTGCAGAATATTGCTCGTTCATATAATCCATCTGACATCTTATTGTTGAAGTTTTCGTTTGCTATCTAGCCACGTTGTGTTTCATTCGTCAATTATACCCGTCGTCTTTCAAGTTGCGGCGTTGTTGGCTGCGCATGAGCGGCCCGCCTGGCCGCAACTCGAAATACTTTGGATATATCCTTACTTATAAGATGGACAATAGCAAAAGTTCTTTATTAGCTGCTGCATTAAGCGGCGCGTCGGTTGCACAAAATCGAGGCTGAGATATTCATCAGGCTGATGCGCCTGCTCAATGGAACCCGGTCCCATAACGATGGTGGGACACAGTTGCTGCAGATAAGGGGCCTCCGTACAATAATTGACGCTTTGCGCCGAATGTCCGGCCAGGTGCTCTACCAGCGAAACGGCGGGTTGTTGTACCGGACACTCATAAGCCGGAGTGAAATCATGTAGCGCAGTGATACTGAGCCGCTGCGGCCAGCGTTGCATAACCGGCTCCAGGCTCTGATAAAGCAGCTCCTCCATCTCCTTCAGGGAGAGCCCCGGCGTCGGGCGAATATCCATATGCAATTCACAGCAGGCGCAGATGCGATTGACCGCATCGCCACCATGGATATGACCCAAATTCATGGTTGGATAAGGAATGGCGAAAGCGGGATGGTGATAACGCTCTTGCAAGGTATGACGTAAAATGAGCAACTGAGCGATCACTTCATGCATGATTTCAATGGCATTAATGCCTTTAGCCGGATCGCTGGAGTGACCAGACTGACCAGTAATACGGATGCTGTTGGCAATGTGGCCCTTATGGGCATAGACCGGTTGTAGTGAGGTGGGTTCGCCGATAATGGCACAATCCGGGCGCAATTCACGATGAGAATCAGCAAAATAGCGCGCCCCCTTCATGGTGGTCTCTTCATCGGCGGTGGCCAGAATATGTAGCGGTCTGCGCAGTGTACCTTGTTGCACCTCACGCAGCGCATCAACGATAAAAGCGAAAAACCCTTTCATATCCGCCGTGCCGAGACCATAGAGCTTGTTATCGTGCTCGCTCAGGGTAAAGGGATCGCGGCTCCAGCGATTATCATCAAACGGCACCGTATCGGTATGACCGGATAGCAACAATCCCCCCGGCCCTTCTCCCATACTGGCGAGCAGATTAAATTTATTGCGGCTCTCCGGTACCGCCTGAACATCGACTTTAAAGCCCGCACTGTCCAGCCATTGTGCCAGCAGATCGATAAGCGCTTTATTACTCTGATCCAGCTCACTTTCCAGCGCACTGATCGAGGGCGTTGCGATCAACTGACGATACAGTTCAATAAAATCGGGTAATTTGCTTTTCACTGTTGACAGTCTCTTCTTTGGGTAGTATCAATATTAATTCACAAAAAGTGAATAAAAATACAGTGCGAGTGACTAAGGTGTACCCATAGTCGTTTGGGTTGCAGGATATCACTATACCCAAAGTATTTCGAGTTGCGGCCAGGCGGCAAGCAGATTCAGG
>JBOFSC010000150.1:0-5432 GCA_051651345.1 Enterobacteriaceae bacterium | reverse complement strand
GAAAGTGAAGCGGGGTGATCGTATTGCCCTGTCAGGGAATACAGGTCGCTTTACAGGTCCTCATTTGCACTTCGAGTTTTTGATCAACCAGCGTCCGGTCAATCCGCTGACGGCGAAACTGCCGAGAACAGAAGGTCTGGAAGGCAAGGATCGTCAGGAGTTCCTGGCCCTGGTCAAGCAGGTCAAACCGCAGTTAACGTGGTAGTGGTTTTTGATGTCCCGACACTCTTCTGGTAGCGAATTTATTCCGCAATTTAGCCCCTCCTTCCTTTTACCCCGTTACTGGGGTATCTGGTTGGGTGTGGGGCTGCTGGCGTTATGCGCTTTTATCCCGGCCCGTTGGCGCAATCCCTTGCTGGGTCGTCTGGGCCGATTTGCCGGCCGATTGGGCAAAAGTGCGCGGCGACGTGCCCGCATCAATTTGCTCTACTGCTTCCCGGAATTAACTGATGCCGAGCGCGAGCAGATTATTGACCATATGTTTGCCAGTGCGGTGCAAACAACCGTGCTGTTGGCAGAAATCGGTTTACGTTCCCCGAAGAGGATCGAAAAGCGCACTCAATGGCTGGGAGAGGAGCATATCACTGCGGCGCATGGGGCAAACGAGAATGTGATATTTCTGGTGCCCCACGGTTGGGGTATCGATATTCCGGCCATGTTACTGGCCGCACGCGGCTATAAGATAGCAGGCATGTTTCATCATCAGAAAAATCCGCTGGCGGACTGGCTATGGAACCGTACCCGTCGCCGCTTTGGTGGCCGTTTACATGCTCGTCAGAATGGGGTCAAACCTTTTATCAGCTCGGTACGACACGGCTACTGGGGTTACTATCTGCCCGATCAGGACCATGGTGCTGAGCAGAGTGAATTTGTCGATTTTTTTGCCACCTATAAAGCGACACTGCCCGCCATTGGCCGCTTAATGAAAGTGTGCCGGGCCAGGGTGATCCCGCTGTTTCCCGTCTATGATGCAAAGCAGGATCAACTGACCATCATCATCCATCCCCCTATGGATGGCCTTGACGATGCGGACAATGTTACTATCGCCCGTCGTATGAATCAGGAGGTGGAGCAACTTATCGGCCCCCACCCGGAGCAGTACGCCTGGATTCTCAAATTGCTGAAAACCCGCCGCCCCGGCGAAACAGAGCCCTATCAGCGCAAAGATTTGTAATAATTTAAGCGTCATTTCTGTTCGTATACATATCCATCCACATTGATTTCCACTTTGAACCGGAAAAAGTTCAACTTCATCGTTGCCTGCAAAGCAGGTAGCTTTAACCTGTGCTCCGTTGTCCTGCAGGAAGCCATTTCAGGATTAACCGTAATAAGAGATATGGGTAATGAGCGAGAAAGAAGTGTGTTTTATCGAAGCAACAAAAGAGTTATCACCGGAACAGGTCACTGAGCAGTTATTGGCGATCATTGCCGGTTGGCTGGCAGACGAGGATGCCTGGACAACTGAAGTGCAGCAGCAGATGTTGGCTTCTCATGTTAAGGCGATGGTGGTTCGCTCCAGAACGGGAGAACCACTACCTGAAGTGGATGTCAGTCTATTTGATGAAATTTCCGATGAGTCTAAAGCGCTGTCACAACGGGTAGTCGATATGTTACCCGGACTGGCCTGGGAAGAGATGTTACTGCTTTCCGTCCATTTTGAAATAGCGCGTTCCAATCCACCACAAACAGAATAATAAAAAATACTTAATATTGAAGGAGATAAATATGAAACAGATTATCGTGGTTATCGGTGATCGTCTGGGTAAAGGCCAAAATGTGGCTAAAGGTATTGAAGCTGCAGGCGGCAAGGCAGTAGTGATCCCTGGTGTGGCGGCTGATATGAAGCTGGGTGATGTGATGCAAACCGAGCAGGCTGATATGGGGATCTCATTCTGTGGCAGTGGCGGTGCCGGTGCTATCACAGCGCAGAATAAATATGGCTATAAGGTGAAGCATGGTATGCGTTCCATCGAAGAGGGGGAAACAGCCATTGCGGAAGGGTGCGCTGTCCTGGGCTTCGGCTTTATGGACAAGGAAGAGTTGGGCGAACGTCTGGTCAAAGCCTGGCTGAAGAAACACGGTAATTAAAACCATGAAACAGCAGAAAACGGTCACTATCCAGGTGAAAGGGGCAGGGGATACTCGACAAAAAGCCCTGGCAGATGCACTGGGATCGATTCAGCGGGTGATATTGCAGGGAACCGAAAATCTGATCCTGCGTATTCAGCCGGTGGATGTAGAGGTGCTGGAAGCGAAAGTTAAAAGAAAGCGGGAAAAATTTCTGTTCTTCTTTTTTCCGCGAACCCGTGAGCACTACTCAGTGGTGCTTAATGTCACTCTGGATGTGACGCTGCTCGATATAGAACATCTTCAGTTTCAATCTGTCGACGCATAGATTGAGGAGGCAGGGATATGTTAATTATTTTAATAAAATCGCTGATTATAGGCGGTTTGTGTGGTGTAGGACTGGGGGCCGGTGCGGCCAGAATGTTCCATGCGCCCACAGTCCAGGGTATGGGTGCGTTCCGCACACTGGGAGAGTTGAACTCCTGCGAAGGGGATCCGGCTTCTCACTTCTCATTTGGTCTGGGATTTTTCTTTAATGCCTGGGCTTCCTCTGTGGCAGCGGGTGCTTTCACCCAGGATGTGGATCACCGCATCATTCCAAACTGGGGCGCGTCAGTTCTGCTGAGCCGCAATCGCAATCTGGCGGAAACGCTGCATGATCCGAAGAAAATGGCGATTGCCTGCGGCCTGATCGGGGCGGTGGTGGTGGCTTTCCTTAACTCAACCGCATCTGCAGTACCGGAAGCGTTACAGACCACAGCGACCAATGTTCTGGTGCCTGCGGCCAATATGCTGGTCAACACCATCATGCCGGTGATTTTCTGGCTGGCAGCGATGGATGCCGGGCGTCGCAGCGGATTCTGGGCCACCCTGTTTGGCGGCTGCGCGCAACTGATCATGGGTAACGCCATTCCGGGACTGGTGCTCGGCATTTTGATCGGTAAAGGCGTGGATGACAATGGTTGGAACCGTGTTACCGCCACCATGATGAGCGCTGTGATCCTGCTGTTTGTCCTCAGTGGTTTCTTCCGCGAATTCGATGTACGCCTGCTGAAATCTTTTGCGGTGATGGTACCGGAGTGGTTGCAGGTTATTCATAACAGCCTGAGTGGTAAATAGGGGAGTCATCAATAATGGAACAATCAATGGTACAAAGCAAAACCACCAGCGATTTCTGGTATGCCGAGTGGTCCTTTCCCCTGTTTGTCGGCTTATTGTCCGCCGGGGTATTTGCCGGAACCCATATGTATGTGGTGTATGGCATTGGAGCGTTTAACGAAGTGGCGTTTGTCGCCATGTTACGTGCAGGAATGGATACCGGTGTATACGGCGCGGTTGCCGCATTTGGTGCCAGCTTCCTGTTTGCACGTATTATCGAAGGCTCACTGGTGGGAATTCTCGATATTGGTGGCGCGATTCAGACGGGTATTGGTCTTGGGGTGCCCGCGCTGCTACTGGCCGGCGGCTTTAATTTCCTGATAGAAAACTTTATCGCAGCGGTTCTGCTCGGGATGTTCCTCGGGGTGCTGATCGGTTTAATCATTATCTTGGCACGTAAATTTACCATCAATCAGGGCAACTCCACTTATGGTGCCGATGTGATGATGGGTGCAGGTAATGCCTCGGGCCGTTTTCTGGGTCCCCTGATTATCCTGACCGCAATGACTGCATCCATTCCTGTCGGTTTGGGGTCACTCGGTGGCGCGCTGCTGTTTTATGTGTGGAAAAAGCCGGTCGCGGGTGGCGCTATTCTGGGTGCTATGCTGCTGGGGTATTTCTTCCCCGGTGTGGCTTAACAGGGTTCAGTAATAAGGAATTTCGTGATGGATTTGATTATCAGACAGGCTAAACAGTTAGATGGTTCTCTTATCGATGTCGTCGCGCAACAGGGAGTGATTTACCGGATCGGGCCTGATGCCGCTAAAGGATTGCAGGCTAAGCGTGAAATTGATGTGGCCGGACGCTGGTTTATCAGCGCCGGCTGGATCGATGCCCACACCCACTGCTGCTGCGATTCGCCGCTGTATCACGATGAGCCGGATCGGGTCGGTGTGGCTTGCGGTGTCACCACGGTGGTGGATGCGGGCAGTTGCGGCGCGGATAATATCGCGCCCTTTGAGCGTAGCAGGCGCGAGGCGAGCACCCATGTCTATGCCCTGATCAATATCGCGCGCACCGGTATTAACACCCAGCATGAGTTGAGCGATTTAACGCAGATCGATCAACAGGCACTACAGCAGGCGGTAGAGCAGCATCCCGATTTTATCGTCGGCCTTAAGGCGCGTATGAGCAAGAGCGTGGTAGGGGACAATGGTTTGGAGCCGCTGCGTCTGGCGAAAGCGATGCAGAAACACAATGGCTTGCCGCTTATGGTGCATGTGGGCAATACGCCGCCGAGTCTGGATGAGATCGCCGACTTACTCGACAAGGGGGACATTATCACCCACTGCTTTAACGGCAAACCTAATCGCATCCTGAATCAGGAGGGGCAACTGCGTCCGGCGGTTCAGCGGGCCATCGCCAGAGGGGTGGTGCTGGATGTGGGTCATGGTGGGGAGAGCTTTAGCTTTGCCGTGGCCGAACAGGCGATGAAAATTGGTACTGCGCCGGATCTGATCAGTTCAGATATTTATGAGCGCAACCGGATACAGGGGCCTGTCTATAGCCTGGCCAATGTGATGAATAAATTTCTCTGTATGGGGTATTCGCCACAACAGATTATCGATTGCGTGACTTGCCGTCCGGCGCAGCTATTACACCTGCGTGGAAAAGGGGTTCTGCATCAAGGAGCGGATGCGGACTTCACCCTGTTTGATTTAAGGGATGGACCGATTGAAATGAGTGATGCCCACGGGGAAGTGCGTACAGGTCAGCAACAGTTTATTCCGGTCGCTGCCATTATTTCTGGCAACGAAATCGTCAGACAGACAGAGGAGATTTAAGATGGACTCTATTTATCAACGTTATGACTTACAAGAGGTGATCAACGCCTCTGGCCGCATGACGATTTTGGGGGTTTCGACCCCGCGTCCTGAAGTTGCCGAAGCGGTAACTGAAGGGCTCAATCATTTCTTTAATATGAAGCAACTGGTGGATCATACCGGAGAGCATATCGCCCGTCTGTTACAGGTGGAGAGTGCGCTGATTGTCTCCTGCGCCTCTGCAGGAATTGCCCAGAGTGTGGCGGCGGTGATTTGTCAGGATGATGACGAGCTGCTGATCAATCTGCATGGCAGCCAGAAAGCGGTTCCCAGAGAGATCGTGATGCCTAAAGGGCATAACGTCAATTTTGGCGCGCCGGTGGATACCATGGTGATGCTGGGCGGGGGCAAGGTGGTGGAAGCCGGTTATGCCAATGAATGTAC
>JBOFSC010000149.1:0-1523 GCA_051651345.1 Enterobacteriaceae bacterium | reverse complement strand
AACCGCTTTGATTCGCTCTTTGGGGGAGCTGGACTGCTGCTCTTTGTCTGAACGGTAAGCATCATAGGGCAGCAACAAGGTATCGGCAACCGCTGACAAGGGCATATCAAGCACCAGTAGCGGTGTCATAGCCCAGCCGGTTTGCTCATGCTGTAAGGCTTCAGCATTGGAACGTACGCCCGGATAATAGCCCTGATAGGGGCCGGAATGGCTCATAATGCTGGCACACCCACTCACTAAAATCCCGTTCCCTGCCAGTAAACTGAGTAATAACATTGCACGCATTACTGTTTATCCTGTTAAAAATAGATCTAAAAGTGCTTGATATCGCATAAAAAGATTCTCGCCTTGTCCACTAAGTCATGCCAGCTATTTTAAACTGCTTTGACAAGATAATAAACAGCTGTCTGCCTGGATTGTGGTAAAAACTTAATGGCCTTCTCATCGCATCGCATCGCATCACAGAAGGGCTATGGCGGTCGGTTTATACAAGTCACTTTCCAAAATAAAAAATCGTGTTAGTATAGTGCAGTTTTTTATGGGACATTCATTTACCAATAATAGAAAAAGTTGCTCCTTTATAAGATCAGGGTTATTTCATTGTTAATTAAATCAATAAAATACATTGGCGAGATAAATAGAAGGTATAATAATCGCCCGCAATTTATACTGCTGGTAATGATATATACATTAAGTACCATTTACATGCTGGGGTATCGAATTGAGTTAGATCGAGCCTTACTGCTATTGTTACCGATGATCTTTTTATTTAATTATAAATGGTTTAAGTTTTACCTTCTGATTATCTCCCTTATCACAGCGCTTTACTTTCCCACTGGCTTGTTTTATGGCAGCCCTGGTTTAAGTATCGTTGCGGCCATTTGGGAGACCCATGGCAGTGAGGCCCGAGAGTTTCTGAAGGATATTCCCTGGTGGATCTATCCGGGTAGCCTGCTCTATCTGCTACTGACGCGCCAGTTGTACAGATTAAAATATCAAAAATTCAATATAAACAGATATATCATCCTGACAATGGTGTTGGTTGCCTCTGTTTTACCCGCCAAGAGTCTGATTCACAGTGCATTGTCCGATGGAGAGCCGCAACGGATCACGCTAAGTGGGCTGCTGGGGGATATGCGGATTGTGCTGCTTGAGTTGCCTGTGGATAGTTATCAGGCGGTCAGGACGTATCAACAGGAGCGCCAGAAACTGGAATTACAACGCACGATAGCCCCTTCATGGCGTATTACTGGCAGCCATGGGATGGGTTGATAGCGCCTGCCTCCAATACACAGGCATCGGTGATGCGTCTGTTCTCGGTGAATCGCGGCTCTGAACCTGAGATCAATAATAACGTTCTGTCTCTGGCGAATATGGCGGGTTTTGCAACTTACTGGTTCTCCAATCAGGGCCGTCTGGGAACACACGATACCGCAGTCACCCGGGTTGCTCTCTATGCACAAGAGCACTTTTTTACTATTGCAGGAGAATATAAAGGGCGCAAGCGGGAGTTATCTGATGAG
>JBOFSC010000148.1:0-5018 GCA_051651345.1 Enterobacteriaceae bacterium | reverse complement strand
CGGATGCCCCCCATGAGTGGTACTTCAATAATATGGATATCTGGCCCAGGCTGGTGCAGGGGGTTGGGATTTTACGCGGTATTGAAGCCAATATTCTTAACCCGCGCGGCGAGATCGATTGTAGCGACTATATGCGGCAATCGTTGGATCTGGTCATTGCCGGTTTTCATGAGCCGGTGTTCCGGCCGCAAACAGCAGATATTCATACCGAGGCGCTGATCAATACCATGGCCAGTGGCAAGGTGCACATTATCAGCCATCCAGGTAATCCCAAGTTTCCCCTCGATTTTGCCGCAGTTGCTGAGGCGGCGCGTGAATATCAGGTCGCTCTGGAGATCAATAACTCCTCTTTTCTGTTCTCCCGGGCCGGTAGTGCGCCACGCTGTCTGGAGATTGCCAAAGCTGTTAAACAGGCTGGCGGCTGGGTGTCACTGGGCTCAGATTCTCATGTGGCGTTTACCTTAGGGGAGTTTGGTGAGTGCATCAAAATTCTCGAGCAGATAGATTTTCCTCGTGAACGTATCCTTAACGTTTCACCGCGCCGACTTCTGGATTTTCTGGAGATGCGCGGGGGAGCACCCATCGCAGAGTTAGCGCAACTGGAGTGATTGGCGGGCCATCCTCTCCCAGAAGAGGGAGAGGGGATGTTATGGTTAATCTTACAGGATTTCTCAGAACGGGATCACCAGTTTGCCTGGTTTGACCTCCAGCCCTTTAGCCATCTTTTTAGCCATTGACTGCCAGGTACTGTTCTCTGTATCGAAACGGTAAGCTGGATTTTCCTCAAAATAGGCTCGCAGGGATTGATTCAGGTAAGGAATCAACACACGGATCGCGGAGCTGATTTTTTCCGGTTCGATAGTATAGCTGGTGATTTCCAGATCCTTCAGATAGACAGCACCCTGATCATGATAGTAGACCGGCTGGGTATTTAATGTCAGCGTCACCCTGGCCTTCTGGCTACCTACAATAGAGGCAATATTGACGGTAGCACTGCCGGTGAGTGCCACTTTATTGGGTTCAGAACGGCCAATCTGGGTTTTCAGGTCGACCAAAGTGATATTGGCATCTACAAGCCCAGGTACGCCAATCTGCTTTTGATAATGCACATGCTCTTGCAGATAGAGATTAATTTTCTCCTCAGAAAGGGTGATCTGTGTCAGATTATCACATGCCGTTAGCAGAACTACGCAGATTAAAAACCCGGCTTGCATTACTCTTTTCAACATGGAATTTCTCCGCGACTTCAGGTTGCACTGTCTCTCAGTCTAAATGAGAGCGGCGATTAGTGCTACATTAACCCTCATTTACGATTGATTTTATTCAAGAGGTGCCATGCTCAGTTACTTTTCCTCTCCTCCTCAGGCCAGATTACGCACAGATCGTCTGCTGGTTCGCTTAGCCCATGAGAGGGATGCTTACCGTCTGGCAGACTATTATGCCGAAAACAGAGAGTTCTTACGTCCCTGGGAGCCAGAGCGGGATGACAGCTACCGTTTTCCTTCCGGATGGCAGGCGCGTTTGGGGATCATTGATAAGCTGCAGCGGCAAAAAGAGGCTTTTTATTTTCTGCTACTGGACCCGGATGAGACAGAAGTGATCGGTGTGGCGAATTTTAGCAATGTCATGCGCGGGATTTTCCATGCCTGCTATCTGGGTTACTCCGTGGGAGAAAAATGGCAGGGGCAGGGCTTAATGTATGAAGCGGTGCAGGCGGCGATACGCTATATGTTTCAGCGTGAAAAGATGCACCGCATTATGGCAAACTATATGCCCCATAATCAGCGTAGTGGTCATTTATTGAAAAAATTGGGATTTGATCAAGAAGGCTATGCCAGGAAATATCTGTTTATCAATGGCACCTGGCAGGATCATATTTTAACCTCCCTGATCAATGAGCAGTGGCAAGTAAAATCACCGTGAGGATAATCGGCTTTTCAGCGGCTTATACCCAAAGTATTTCGAGTTGCAGGTAGGCGGGCCGCTCTTGCGCATCCATGCGCTCACGGCATTAGTGCATCCATGCACGTCACAAGCGAGTGAGTCCCCTGAGCTTAGATGACTAAGTGACTGGGGTGAACGAGCGCGGCCAACACCCTGCAACTTGAAAGACGACGGGTATACCTGTTTTCAGGCGCGCCTGACTATGCCATGATGCCCCTTTTTTACACAGGGGAAGAACATGTTGATCGGTTATGTCAGAGTGTCAACTCATGATCAGAATGTGGATTTACAGCGTAATGCACTGCTTAATGCCGGTTGTGAAAAAATATTTGAAGATAAAGTGAGCGGCAGCAAGATTGATCGTCCCGGATTGCGCAAAGCGATTCGTTGTTTGGGTGCCGGTGATTCACTACTGGTATGGAAGCTGGACAGGCTGGGGCGCAGTGTGAAGCATTTGATCACGCTGGTGGGAGAATTGCAAGCCAGAGAGGCTCACTTTCGCAGCTTAACGGATAATATTGATACGGGTACCGCCATGGGGCGTTTTTTCTTTCATGTGATGTCAGCGCTGGCAGAGATGGAGCGTGAACTGATCGTCGAGAGAACCAAAGCGGGTTTGCAGGCGGCGCGGGAGCAGGGCAGAATCGGTGGACGTCGTCCCATATTTTCCCCGGAGGAGCGCGCTCAGGCGGGTCGGCTACTGGCTAACGGCTATAGCAGAAAGCTTATCGCGAATCACTATGGCATCGGTATCTCCACCATGTACCGCTATTTTCCCGCCAGCAAAACAATTAATAGCTACCATAATCAAGAGTATTAAGAAATAATTGGCCTGACTGTTAAATCAAGGAACCGCAACGCGCTGTTATGAATTTATTAAAATCACTGGCCGCCGTCAGTTCGATGACGCTCTTTTCCCGTCTGCTGGGATTTGTGCGTGATACCATCATTGCGCGCATCTTTGGCGCGGGTATGGCAACTGATGCCTTTTTTGTGGCATTTAAATTACCCAATTTATTGCGACGCATCTTTGCCGAAGGCGCATTCTCCCAGGCATTTGTGCCGATTCTGGCAGAGTATAAAACCCAACAGGGGGAGGAGGCGACCCGCACCTTTATCGCTTATGTGTCGGGTTTAT
The DNA here is from genome assembly GCA_051651345.1 of Enterobacteriaceae bacterium. Taxonomy (GTDB): domain Bacteria; phylum Pseudomonadota; class Gammaproteobacteria; order Enterobacterales; family JBOFSC01; genus JBOFSC01. The sequence continues at coordinate 1,936 of JBOFSC010000148.1, read as the reverse complement.
TGACGCTGGTGCTGGCTGTGGTCACCTTTGTGGGCATGCTGGCAGCGCCCTGGGTTATCTATATTACCGCCCCGGGTTTTGCCGATACGGCGGATAAGTTTGCCTTAACGACTGCGTTGTTACAGGTGACCTTTCCCTATATTTTGCTGATTTCACTGGCTTCACTGGCGGGGGCGATCCTCAATACCTGGAACCGTTTCTCCATTCCGGCTTTTGCCCCGACCCTGCTCAATGTCAGCATGATTCTGTTTTCCCTGCTGGCGGCACCCTGTTTTGACCCGCCGGTGATGGCCCTGGCCTGGGCGGTAGTGGTGGGAGGCGTGCTGCAACTGGGGTATCAGTTACCTTATCTGTCTAAAATCGGTATGTTGGTGCTGCCGAGGATCAATATTCGCGACAGCGGTGTCTGGCGGGTATTACGCAATATGGCTCCGGCGATTCTGGGGGTCTCCGTCAGTCAGATCTCCCTGATTATCAATACCATCTTTGCCTCGTTTCTCCACTCCGGTTCCGTCTCCTGGATGTATTATGCTGATCGCCTGATGGAGCTGCCCTCCGGGGTATTGGGTGTGGCCCTGGGGACGATTTTACTGCCTTCACTGGCGAAGAGTTACAGCCAGGGAAACCAGCAGGAGTATTGTCGTCTGATGGACTGGGGCTTGCGTCTCTGCTTTTTGCTAGCGCTGCCCTGTACCATCGCCCTGGGGGTGCTGTCGGAGGCTTTGACGGTGTCGCTGTTTCAATATGGTAAGTTCACTGCCTATGATGCCGCGATGACACAGCGTGCGCTGGTGGCCTACTCTGTAGGCTTGATGGGTCTGATCGTGGTGAAAATTTTAGCACCGGGTTTCTACTCCAGACAGAATATGAAGACTCCGGTAAAAATCGCTATTTTTACTCTGTGTATGACTCAGTTAATGAATTTGGCATTTATTGTCCCCCTGAAACATGCTGGTCTGGCTCTCTCCATCGGCCTCGCTTCTTGTGTGAATGCAGGCCTACTCTATTGGCAATTACGCAAACAAGAGATCTTCCAGCCCCAGCCTGGTTGGTGGCCCTTTTTGCTGCGTTTGTTGATCGCGCTGGTGGCGATGGTGTTGGTGCTGATGCTGGTGCAATGGCAGCTTCCTCCCTGGTCAACGGGCAATATGGCACAAAGGTTATTGCGTTTGAGCTTACTCTGCATATGCGGTGCCGGGACCTATTTTGCCACGCTGTTGCTGCTGGGATTTCGGGTGCGAGATTTTCATCTTCGGAGGACGGAGGACGGAGGACAGAGGGCAGAATAACAGGAGCAGGGGCACTGGATATGCCCCTGAATTGGGTATACCCAAAGTATTTCGAGTTGCAGGTAGGCGGGCCGCTCCAGCGCATCCATGCGCTCACGGCATTAGTGCATCCATGCACGTCACAAGCGAGTGAGTCCCCTGAGCTTAGATACCTAAGTGACTGGGATGAGCCGACGTAGCCAACACCCCTGCAACTTGAAAGACGATGGGTATATTACATTTTGTCTACGGTGTTGATACCTAAGGTAGTAAGTCCGGTTTTCAGCACTCTGGCGGTGAGCAGGGCCAGTTGCAGACGGCTGTTACGCACATCGGGATCGTCAGCGTTGAGAATTGGACACTCTTCATAGAATGAGGAGAACAGACCCGCCACATCGTACAGATAGGCGCACATCACATGGGGAGTTCCCTCCCGCGCTACAGTGAGAAGGGCTTCTTCAAATTGCAGCAGACGGGTTGCCAGCGCCTTCTCATGGTCGGTGTCCAGGGTAATGGCTCCGCTCAATGCTTCAGGGGTGATATTGGCCCGGCGGAAGATAGACAGGACCCGGGTATAGGCATATTGCATATAAGGCGCCGTATTGCCCTCAAAAGCCAGCATATTATCCCAGTCGAAAATATAGTCTGTCGTGCGGTTTTTCGATAAG
>JBOFSC010000147.1:0-4524 GCA_051651345.1 Enterobacteriaceae bacterium | reverse complement strand
TTTTGCGACTCATGGTCAACGAGCTCATCCCAGGCGAGATCAGAAAAGTATGTTGCTATCGTTAGGTCTTAGTATTTACCCTGTAATGAATTAAAGGTACATCAATGTGTTATGAGCTTAAGTACCTACATATGAGCTGCTTATAGAACCCTCCACAGTATTTATAACCCTGCCCTCTCTTGTATAGTGAGTAATTGCTGTCCGTCAACAGCATTACATTGCATTGATGAGAGCAATCCACAACCACAATATCGCCGGTATTAAGATGCTGTCGTTGATGTAGGTGTTGCATAAAACCTCCGTATTGCTAAACACAGGGTCAAATTACCTTATTTATTGGTTAAAAGCACTACAGCAGGCATTCCACGAGTGCCTGCGATAGTGCGCGTAGCAAAGCCGCTGGTAACCCCTACCGCTTACCCTAAGCATGGTTATCAGTGGCTTTTTATTGCGAAACAGATTTTAGATTAAATTTGGTGAGCTCTTCTTTTGTTACAACAACGAGAGTGCCATCATCATATTTTGCAACTTCACAATCTGTAGGTATGCCACTTTTTTTAAAGGCATTAAAACGCTCAAGAGCTTTATTTGATACACGATAATCTCCGTCAAGAGGCTCCTTATCCCACAGAGCAAGAGCGGAGGTGGTGGTGTCAAAGCAAACATCATTAGCTAAAACAGGTGAGTTCATAGTCTATTCCTTAAGTTAACGGTACAGAGAATTAAGTATGGCAAACCTTAGAGACCTTGCTAAAGAGGTAAGGATGCTGAAAAAGCAGGTCCCCTATGCAATATCCAGAGCCCTAACCAGCACCATTCGGCAGATAGAAGCAGAGCAAAAGAAAGCCCTGGAAGATAAAATCGACAGGCCCACACCTTTTACCGTGAAATCCATCCGGTCTGTCGGGGCCAGAAGGGACAGGTTAACTGCAAAGCTTTTCATGATGCGTACAGCAGCAGAGTACATGGAGCCGTATGAGATTGGTGGAGTTCGGAAGCTCAACAGCAAGGCTCTGCTGAATCCGAAGGAAATCAGGCTGAATAAGTACGGCAACCTGCCAGCTAAAAAGCTCACAACCCTGAAGGGCAAGAGTGATGTTTTCATTGGTACAGTGGCCACCGCTAAGGGTGGTAAACGCCGAGGTGTCTGGAAGCGCTATAAATACCAGAAGGTGAAGAAACGCCGGGCGAGATCAGCCAACGGGACACGGCAGGAGAGAATCAAGCAGCGTGATCCAAAACTGCTGATACAGTTCGGTGATGCTCTACCGGTACAGCCAATACTTGGGTACCAGGACAGAGCAAAGAGAATGGCAGCGGAGTTGCTGCCAGTTGAGATGGAGAAGGCGCTGGATGAGGCTATCAGGACAGCGAAATAACAGACAGGAGATAAGAATGAGGGAGAACAAGCAGGAGGCTCTATTGAGTCTGATGGACAGTAATGAATACTATGATGAGTCATGGGTTGTCAGGGTGGGGAAAGAGAGTGTACAGCTAATCAGAGTTATTAACGGGAATATAGATGCAACCTATGCCCCCGTTAGTAGACGAAAAGCTAATGTATACCTGGCGGCTATTGTGAATGATCTTCAACCACCCAGGAACCTGGTAAAAGCCAGCAAAGCAGATACAGTGGCTGCAACCACGGCAGATGCCAATTGGCTCAACGACACTATGAAGGAAATATCCTCATCTCTTAATGCAGAAGAGTCTTGAGCTGTTCTTCCATCTCTTTCTGGAACGTATCACCCGCACTGTCTACTCCTGCGGCTATCTGGTTTACCACCATAATCAATATCTCTCTGTTGTCTGCAGAGGATGGGATTAGCTCAGCTACTTTGCGGAATGACTCCGCGATATCCTGCTTATCGATATTGGCGTGTTGAGAAAGCAGCATAGATAAATGCACTATTGCCAGTTGCTGCCCGGCAAAGAGCGCGGCGAATAACTGTGACAGGTCTTTGGTCATAGTAATATCCTTATGTTAAGTGTGAGAGGACAGCATATCTTGCTCTTGCAGTAATCCAAACAAAAGAGGATGAAGATGGAACACAAGATACAGCAAGCTACAATGGAGATGATGATAAGTAATAAGCATTGTCAACAATCCCGGCTCATCGTGACGGATGACAGGCAAGTGCAGATCACAATTATAAATCCTCATGTCGAGCTAAGGGCTCCTGTTATACATGGCGTATGGCGCTATGGCCAACAACATAAAAAAATGGGTCCTTCCTGAGAGCTTTATCTCACGGGGAATTGCGCACCCCCGGCGTTTTCCCAGCTATAAAGTTTGAAATTTGATTTACACTTTACACTTTTTCCCTGCGGGCAACCTCAGCCAGATTGCAGTACTGGCGCGGGGTTGCTGCAAATAAAATCACACAAAGGGTTTACACCAGGGTTAACACTTTAATGTGTCAACCCTTTACACCTGCACACTTTTCAGTGACAGGTTGACAGTTAACTGTTCAGGAGCAGGTGCCATGCTAATGTCCGTGAGCCAGTACGCGAAGCATTCAAAAATGAGCCGCACGGCATTTTATAACTGGGAGTCTAAAGATGATTTTCCGAAACGCGTAGATGGGAAAGTGGATGCCACTGCCTGTGATGCGTACTTAGCCCGTTACCGCGTGGCACAAGATCCGCGTACTAAAAATGCTGAAAGAAAAAAAGAAAAGATAACCACAGCAATGACCACAGATGCACCGATACCTCCAGAGGATACTACGGAGTCTGAGGTTCAACAGATTATGATGGCCACCGGAGCCAAAATGTCATTAGAAGAGGCGCGGCGGTTCAAAGAAAACTACCTGGCACTAATGGCGCAACTCACTTACCAAAAAGAAAGCGGTGAAGTCGTAGAGCTCTCGATTGCTGAAAACGTTCTGTTTAAAGCTTTCAGGGCGCAGCGGGATAGCTGGCTGAACTGGCCTGCACGGGTCGCTCCCCTGATAGCTGCTGATTTAAACATAGAGGCTGATCGCGTGACGGAGGTTTTAACGGGGCATGTACATGAACACCTTACCCGTCTCTCTCAGCCTGAATTCAATATCCAGCAAGATTGAGCGATTACAACAGGGGGCCCAGAAGGGATGGCAACCACCACCCCGCATCAGTGTGCCGGATTGGGCTGATCGCTACCGTAAGTTAGCAAAAGAAGCAGGCAGCACATCAGGCGACTGGTATACCTCCACTGTTGAGATCGCGCGTGGTCCCATGCTGGCAGTCACAGAACCCGGCGTTCATATCATTACGGTAATGTGCTGCACTCAGCTAATGAAAACAGCACTACTGGAAAACACCTTCGGTTATTTCGCGCATCTGGACCCGTGCCCGATGCTGTTATTACAGCCAAAAGAAGACGCAGCAGAGCAGTTCTCAAAAGAGCGAATCACGCCCCTGGTGCGGGTAACACCGGAGCTGCGTAAACTGGTAGGCACTGGCAAGCAAAAAAAATCAGATGAAACCCTGCTCTATAAGGCGTTTCCGGGTGGTTTTCTGGCGCTTGCCGGTGCCGGTAGCCCGGATAACCTTGCCCGTCGCCCTATTCGGGTTCTGTTAGCGGATGAGGTGGATAAATACCCGGTAACCCGTGAAGGGGACCCGATAGCGCTGGCAGAAGAGAGAACGGCCACATTTGGCGTTAACTGGTTATCAATTCGCGCCTGCTCTCCCACTGTTGAGGATGAGAGCCGGATAGCGGACAGTTATGCAGAGTCAGATCAGCGCCGCGCATCAGTAGAATGTCCGCATTGTGGCCACCGCCAGTTTCTGGACTTTTTCCGCCATGTTCACTGGCAAAAAGACGGCGACAGGCACTTACCCCGCACCGCTCGCATACACTGCGAATGCTGCGCGGTGGAGTGGTCAGAAGGTGATCGCCTTCGGTCACTAAATACCATTCGCTGGCACCAGACCCGTATTTTTGAATGTTGTGATAACCGTCATGTACCACTCGATAATTATGACCGGGCATGGCGTGAAAACGATGAAAGTAGTGTAGAGCGCATATGGGAATGGTCTGAGTCAGAACGTCACGCCGTTTACTATGCGAAATGCCCTGATTGCGGAAAATTGTCAGTAGAGAACGAGCACGCAGGCTTTCAGGCATCAAAGCTCTACAGCCCATGGCAGAAAGATAAACCGTCTGATATTGCGGCCAAGTATCTTCTGGCAAAAGGTAACCCTGATGCAGAGCAGGCGTGGTGGAATACCCAGATGGGGTTACCGCACAGGCCGCGTCACGGGAAAGATCTTCCTGTCGATAAATTACTGGCACGGCGCGAAGTTTACGCGGCAGAGGTGCCCGATGGTGTTGCTCTGATAACAGCAGGTATAGATACCCAGGCAGATCGCTTTGAAATAGAAGTAGTGGGATGGGGTCGTGATGAGGAAAGCTGGTCCATTGCGTATGACGTGATAGAGGGTGATTTACACACGCCGGAGCCGTGGCAGCGGCTGGATGCCTACCTGCAGCAGATATGGCGTCGGGTTGACGGGCGTGGCTTTACTCTCATGGCG
>JBOFSC010000146.1:0-4352 GCA_051651345.1 Enterobacteriaceae bacterium | reverse complement strand
GTTCTATCGGAATAAAAAAAATGAAGACACCTATACAACTGACCGCCAGTAATTTACTGAGTGTCAGATAACGCATACTTGCAGACATCCGATTCCCTCGTAAAAATGGACAGACACGCCAAAAGCGTGTCTGTGACTTTCCTGTTCCTGTTATACCACAGGATTATTTGCCAAACTGCTCTCCCAACTCGATATCTTTGCGCAAGACATCCAGCATAGAGTTAAGGGCATTTTGTTCATACTGGCTTAAAGTACCCACAGGCTTACGCTCTGCGATACCATTTTTCCCCAGCAGTAGCGGCTGAGCAAAGAAACGCGCATATTGGCCATCCCCTTCCACATAGGCACACTCAACTACACCGCTCTCTCCCTGCAGGGCTCGCACCAGTGACAGGGCAAAACGCATGGCGGCCAACCCCATGGAGAGTGTCGCCGACCCTCCACCCGCTTTGGCCTCCACCACTTCGGTACCGGCATTCTGGATTCGTTGGGTCAGGGCGTTCACCTCTTGCTCACTAAAGCTGACACCTGGAATCTGGGACAACAGCGGCAAAATAGTGACACCGGAGTGACCACCGATCACCGGCACCGCTATCTCCTGGGGCTTTTTACCTTTCAATTCGGCAACAAAGGTGCTGGAGCGAATCACGTCCAGGGTGGTGACACCAAACAACTTGTTTTTATCATACACACCCGCCTTTTTAAGCACTTCTGCGGCAATGGGCACGGTGGTATTGACCGGATTGGTAATGATACCAATACAGGCTTTAGGACAGGTTTTAGCAATCTGCTCTACAAGACTTTTAACAATACCAGCATTGATATTAAACAGATCAGAACGATCCATTCCCGGCTTACGGGCCACGCCTGCTGGCATTAATACGATATCTGCACCCTGCAGGGCCTCAGTCGCATCGTTACCGCTATATCCCGTCACCTTCACCTCGGTGGGGATATGGCTTAAATCTACGGCTACTCCTGGAGTCACTGGCGCAATATCGTAAAGCGTCAGTTCAGAACCTGCCGGGAGCTGTGTTTTCAGTAGTAAAGCAAGCGACTGCCCTATACCACCCGCAGCACCAAGAACTGCAACTTTCATTCTGTACTCCTTTTCGCTGAGCTGTTTGAATAACGTTAAGAGAACATTGTTACAACTAACACTGTTACAACGGCGAATTAATAACATGTTTTGCCTTTTCTGACTACCAGCACAACAATGCTATTACACGTAATGTGAGGAAGCTCTTATCTTGTTGACATCCTCCCCGCCCTAAAGGGCGAGGATTCCTACCGCATTCAGACCGAAGTCTGACTCGCCTCGGTGGGTTCCTGCTTCATCGAGTGGCCCAAAGCAGCCATCTCTCCACAGGCTAACGCGGCGTGCCCCGCCGCTAAAATATTACGAGCGCCATTGATATCGGCGTTCTCTGTATATCCACATTCCAGGCACTCGAACTGGCTTTGTGACTGGCGGTTTTCTTTTGCTGTATGACCACAGCAGGCGCATTTTTGACTGGTATAGGATGGATTGATTGCCAACACCTGACCACCTCGCCAACATTGTTTGTACTCAAGTTGACGGCGCAGTTCGTACCAACCCTGATCCAGTATCGAACGGTTTAAGCCTGATTTTGCCCGGACGCTGCGGCCTGGCTGACTGGCCGTACCCGCTGCTGACTTTGACATGTTGGCTACCTTCAAGTCTTCAATGACGATCATGGCGTGGTTTTTGCTGATTGTCGTGCTGACTTTGTGAAGGTAGTCGCGCCGAATGTTTCCTGTACGAGAATGCAGGTTTTGTACTTTGCGTTTTGCTCTCTTCCAGTTGTTGCTGAACTTCACCTTACGGCTCATTTCACGCTGGAGTCTGGCGAGTTTCTTCTGATTAGCTTTAAAGCTGTTTACAGGCTCAAAAATAGTGCCGTCTGACAGCGTAGCGAGCTTCGCCACGCCCACATCAAGACCCACCATTGATGTTGATGTGTGAGCAGGCTCAGTGACTTCATATTCCGTCTGGATGCTAACGTACCACTTGCCGCATGACTGGCTAACGGTGACGTTTTTAACTTCACCAACAACCTCCCGACTATTGCGATAGCATATCCAGCCTAGTTTCGGCAACGATATACGGTTATTGGCCTGATCTAGCTTCACGCCCTGCGGATAGCGGAATGCATCGCTTTGACCGCGCTTTTTAAACTGCGGGAATGATGCCCGTTTCTGAAAGAAGTTTTTCCAGGCGCGTTCAAGGTCTTTTAACGCCTGCTGCAAAGGCTGAGATGGCGCTTCTTTCAACCATTGCGTATCTGGTGATGTTTTCCACTCAACCAGCCATGCTGCCATTTTTACATAGGGAATATATTTGTTCCCTGCTTCATGGTTTTCATTCTGCAATGCTAACGATTTATTGAACACAAAACGACACGTCCCCGCGAAGCGCCGCATATTGCGCTCTTGCTGACCGTTGGGTCTTAACCGGAACTTGAAGGCTTGTAGTCGTTTCATACTTCTGATTATACTTTGGTCTATGACAAAAGAAACTGATATTCGCCGTGGGAGACACTGCATTTTCCTGATGCATGTTCACTTGGTGTTTGTGGCCAGGTATCGACGTAAAATATTTGATCAGGATGCTATCGAGAAGCTGCGGAGCTATTTTGCCAGTGTATGCGCCGATTTTGATGTTGAACTGGTCGAGATGGATGGTGAGAGCGACCACGTTCACCTGCTGATCAACTACCCACCCAGGCTGGCAGTGTCCCGTCTGGTTAATAGCCTAAAAGGGGTATCCAGTCGATTACTTCGCCGTGATCGCCCAGACATTGCTGCACGTTATTACTACAAAGGCGTTCTATGGACTCCGGGCTACTTTGCCAGCAGTTGCGGCGGCGCACCTGTATCCATCATCCGGCAATATATTGAGCAACAGCAAACACCAGGTTAGGTGGATACCGTGCCTTATATCCCCAGCCTGAAGGCCGAGGTTTTACGGCACATCGGATAAGTATTAGCGGTGCCGGTTATGCCTTCCCTCTGACTACTGCAACGCGAACAAATTAGGGTATAATAGAGGCACTATCCACTCACCCTTTACAGAAGATCGACATGCCTGGTTCCAGTCACAATAAACAGGATGATTTTATCAAGGCCTTTAAAACACTGCTGAATGAGGAGCGTTGCAGCTCACAGAGTGAGATTGTGCAAGCTTTGCGGGAGGAGGGATTTGATCATGTTAATCAGTCCAAGATTTCCAGACTGCTAACCCGGTTTGGTGCCGTACGCACACGCAATGCCAAGATGGAGATGGTGTACTGTCTGCCCACAGAACTGAGTGTTCCGGCAGCGGGCAGTCCCTTAAAGAACCTGGTTCTCAATGTCGAGTATAACGAAGCGCTGATAGTGATTCACACCAGCCCTGGTGCGGCCCAGCTTATCGCCCGCCTGCTTGACTCTCTGGGCCGTTCCGAAGGCATTTTAGGCTCTATTGCCGGTGATGATACGATTTTCACTACACCGGTCAAAGGGCACAGCATTAAGAAACTCCATGCCGCCTTGATGCGTTTGTTTCAACAGGACGTTTAAAAGAACTATTCCTGATAGCGCTTCACTTTGGTTCCGGAACAGTGGATGCTATGCAGGTTCTCAGACCCGCCGTGAATACATCCATGTAGGCTCGAAGCGCAGCATCCCTGCTGCTTACGGTCTGATAACCTGCATAGCATCCACTGTCTCGATATCTGAAATAGTTATTTAACACACCCGCATGGTTCAGGTTGCTGGTTGAGCGACACGCTGTGCCAGTCCTGCCAGCAGTTTATCCTGCAGCCCCCCAAAGCCACCATTGCTCATCAGCAGAATATGGTCACCGGGTTGTACACTTTTCAGCACCATCGCTGCCAGGGTGTCCACATCCGCACTCCAGTGGGCGGGCTGAACACACTGTTCCACCACCTCGGACACCAGCCAGGAGATATTAGCAGGCTGAAAGATAAACACTTCATCCGCTCGCCCCAGTGCCGGAGCCAGTTCCTGTCTGTTATGCCCCATCTTCATGGTGTTGGAACGGGGCTCCAATACCGCCAGGATGCGCTTTGTACCGCCTATTTTACTGCGTAAAGCCGCCAGGGTTGCCAGAATCGCCGTGGGGTGATGGGCAAAATCATCATAGAGGGTGACCTCATTGATCTCCGCTTTATACTCAAGGCGACGGCGGGCATTGATAAAGCCTCCCAGCGCCTGGCAGGCATCTGCCGGTTTGACGCCGACATGGTGTGCCGCTACAACCGCCATCAGGCCATTTTGCATATTATGCTCACCCACCAGCGACCACTCCACTTGCCCGACCTCTTCTC
>JBOFSC010000145.1:0-14186 GCA_051651345.1 Enterobacteriaceae bacterium | reverse complement strand
TTTTTGCGACTCATGGTCAACGAGCTCATCCCAGGCGAGATCAGAAAAGTATGTTGCTATCGTTAGGTCTTAGTATTTACCCTGTAATGAATTAAAGGTACATCAATGTGTTATGAGCTTAAGTACCTACATATGAATCTGTTTAACCATGCACTTTCCATTTTCGAAGGAAGATCCAGAATAATCCCGATAGACACGCTGTTTTTGATATCAATAATATAGGCTTCTTTGCCCGATAGCTGGTAAGGCGTGCCACCAGCGGAAAGACGACCTTTTGTTAAAATCTCTGTCTTTAATAACCGTTCTATCATGACTATAATTATTACCGTTATATACCCGCCGTCTTTCAAGTTGTAGCGTTGTTGGCTTCACCTCAACTCGAAATACTTTGGGTATAGAGGGCGAACACAGTGAGGGGGCTCTTCTATAATTATTGCATATTATGCCAAAATTTCCTGTCAGCCCATCAGGTTAATACCTTAATTATTTAAGGTGCCTAACCCCATTGAAAATAAGGTAAATATGAACAGTAGTGCCCATTTAATCTCTCTGCCCCCCTGGTCACTTAAAATATTAGTGGTTGACGATGTGGATACTAACCTGGCACTGCTAAGGCAGATGCTCAACCAGCTCGGCCAGCAGGTGACAACCGCCAGCAGTGGCCAGGAGGCGCTGACACTGGGACGGCAGCATCTGTACGATCTGCTGTTGCTGGATATGATCGTCCCGGATATGGATGGCCAGCAGATCCTGCAGCGCTGGCGTAACGATCTCACTATCCTCGACCCCAACTGCCCGGTCTTTGTGCTCAGTGCGGTGATCGGCAGAGATAAACATTTTACCGCCCCCTATATTGAGGGCTTTGATGACCAGATACCCAAGCCGGTCACCTTGCAGGAGTTGAGCCGCTGTATACAGACCGCCGCCCGCATGCAGATAGCCCGTGATATCCCTTTAAGCAGAAACAGCCTTGTAACAGACAGCCCGATTCTGGATGTCTCCCAGGCAGAACTGATGGAGCGTCTCTCCATGCATCTGGAAGAGGTGCTGGAGAGTGCCAAAGAGAGTATCACCAGCAGCAACTGGTATGCCCTGAAAACTGCACTGCATACAATCAAAGGCAGTGCCGGGATGGGCGGATTAAGTGACATTGCCAATGAAGCCTCTCGTCTGGAAAAAAAGTTAGTACAGCAAGGGCAACTGATCTTACTGGATCTGGCTGCACTGCAGCGGATGGTTGCCAGTTATTAAAGCTCCCTCCCCTGCCAGGCACACTATCTACACATCTTTGGAGTGGAGTGAGCGGCTCCTAAATTCCCCTCCGTGGAGATACCCATGCTGCCAGGGGGAGGAGTAAACCCTAATCCTCATCATCATCATCGTCGTCATCTTCATCGTCACTGTCCAGTGACATCACCATCCGCAGCAGTTCGGCCACTGGCTCAAACAGGCTCTCCGGGATCACTTCACCCAGTTCCACCTTGCCATACAGGGCCCGGGCCAGAGGCACATTTTCCACCACCGGCACATTGGCTTTTTCTGCCAACTCAATGATATGCAATGCCATATAATCTTCCGCTTTCTCAATAACCTGTGGCAACGGGGCCAGTTCGGAATGATAGTATAAGCACACCGCCAGGTGGGTTGGGTTACGCACCACCACCGTCGATTTCTGTACATTAGACGCCAAACTACCCGATGCGATCTCCCGTTGCTGTTCCCGTTGCCGCTGTTTAACCTCCGGGCTGCCCTCCATATTTTTATACTCTTGTTTAGTCTCTTCCTTGGTCATCATCATCTCTTTCATCAACGTAAAGTACTGAAAGGCATAATCCGCGACGGCAAACAAGATATAGCAGGCGAGAAAGCTGCTCCACAGCCACATGATAATCCGTGTCATCACCAGTAATCCCACCTCCGGACCGTAGCCGGGCAAATACTCAAAAGAGTAAATATGATGCGATACGATGTAATAAAAAACCCAACTCAGGGTGATTACCTTGATAATATTGATACACAAGGAGAAGATACTTTTCAGAGAAAAAATATTCTTGATATTATTGATGACATTAAGCTTATCCGCTTTCGGCTGTACCGCCTCCAGTGCCAGCATCGGCCCGGTCTGGACCAGATTGCTGAGAATAATCGCCAACATCAGCATAATAAACATGGAGCCAAACAAGTGCAGGACCGCCTGATAAAAAGCGTTACCAATCTGCTCCATGGCATAGTCGATAGGCTGATTAATAATTTGAATGGTCAACGTGATCAGATCGGCGCAATCCTGTAATAACACGCGACCATTCATATAAAAAAACATCAGAATCACCGCCAGCTGCACGCCGGTGACAATCTCCATGCTTTTCACCACCTGGCCTTTAGCCTTGGCCTCTTCCAGTCGTTTGGGTGTGGGTTGTTCTGTTTTCTCCGACATGATTAGCCTCCGGCTAACATGGAGAGCAGAGTACTCAGTTGGTGCTCAACCCTAATGATCTGCTCCAGATAGTGTGTCAGCGCTTGATAGAGGCCATAGATCATAAACAGCAGTACCAGTACGCTCTTAATAGGCATCGACAGGAAAAATACATTCAACTGCTGTGCCGAACGGTTGATCAACCCCAGTGCAATATCCGTCACTATCATCACCAACATGGAGGGGATGACAAAGCTCAGAGCCAGTTGATTCATCAAAGACCACTGACCTTCAATAAAATGAATAATCCCCGGCGACCAGGTGAGGCTAAAGCCTGGGGGCAACTGTTGATAGGATTGATACAGTGCGGCAATTAAATCGTTAAATCCCCCGCTAACCAGATACAGCACCGACAGAACCTGGGTAAATAGCGTGCCATACACAGAAGATTGCAAGTTCAACAATGGGTTAAAGATAGTGGCAATGGCCGCACCACGCATGGTGTCGATAATAAACCCGGCGATATCCACCGCCCAAAAGGGCACCGCCGCACAAAAGCTGAACAACAGCCCCACCAACATCTCTTTACCATACAGCAGCAACAGCGTACTGATATCCCCCTCGGCCAGGGTACTATGCATATGCTGAAGCGTAGGTACCACCGGTAATGCCAGGGTCAGGATAATAGCGTTGCGGGTCAAAGAACCGCCCAAAATATTTCCACTAAACAGTGGCAACAGCAATAGCATCCCCATGGGGCGGATCATACTCAGGGCGATAATTGGCATTTGTATCAATAGATTGTCCATCTACACCACCTATCGGATAAGATTGATCTGATCAAATGCCATGATGGCGTAGTTTAACAGTGTGTTACCCATCCAGTGGTAGGTGGCGATCAGCGTGACGCACACTGCAATCAACTTAATCATAAATTGCAGGGTCTGATCCTGAATCTGAGTCAATGCCTGAATCAGACTAACCAGGATCCCGATCACTGAGGCAACCACCACAACCGGCATGGAAAGCAACAACACTATCCATAATACCTCTGAGGTAAAGTGGATCAGGATATTTGCGTTCATGAGAATGACATCAGCAGTTGACTAATTAATCTGTCCCAACCGTTGATCAGGACAAACACCAGAATCTTAAAAGGCAGGGAGATGGTCATGGGTGATACCATCATCATCCCCATCGCCAACAGAATATTGGAGACGATCAGGTCAATAGCCACAAAAGGCAGATAGAGCAGCAGACCTATCTTGAAGGCTTCATCCAGTTGGGTCATGGTAAAAGCCGGGATCATCACTATCAAAGAGTCTTTATTCAACTGTTCGGTGTAACTCTGTGGCCATACTTTATGACCTATCTCAGAAAAAAATTTAATCTTAGTTTTACTGCTATTTTTGCGTAAAAAATCGCGGTAAGGCTCCAGCGCTTTGCTATTAACCTGCTGCACGAAATCGGGGGAAGAGAGTGAAATCGGTGCCGCCTGCAGGTTATCACCAATTTTCATCCCCACTGGTGCCATAATGAACAGGGTCATGATCAAAGCCAGGCCATAAATCGCCATATTTGGGGGGATCTGTTGAATACCCAGCGCATTACGCAGGATAGAAAAGACTATCGCTATCTTGAGAAAAGATGTGCCCATAACCGCAAGCAGCGGCAAGATAGATAGCAGAAATAGCACCGCTATCAACTGCATAGGATGATCGATAAACGCCATGGCAAGCCTCTTTTAAGTAATGGTCTGCACCTGGACCAATAACTCTTCCTTGCCGCGTAACAGGTGGCCTGTGGCGATCACCTTATCATCATGATAAATCAGCAATTCACTATTAAGGGTAACGGAGAGTTCCATTTCATCACCCATGCTGAGGTGGCTCAACTGTACCAGCCCGATCTCCACCGTTGCCAGCTCTGCCAGCAAGGGTGAATAGTGAAACTCAATCTCCGGCCACTGCTCTGTGGCCGTCAGGTAATGGACACCCTCTCTGTGCTCCAGCACCACTTTGGCAAACGGCATGCCCCACCATAACAATCCCTCGCCCATTTCCGGAAACAGCTCACCCTCCAGCCAAAGCCCCCCTTCCACCGGGGGTAACTGGGGCCGACGGGCTCTCTGTTTGGCAAATCCAGCCAGGATACTGGCCTTAACGATGGGGTTGCTACCACGAAAAGGCATCCAGAGCTCCAGCTTCTCCTGCCACTGCTCCAGCGGCCAGTCCAGTAGCACACAGATAAAATCACCAATGGTCAATTGCAGATAGAATCCGGCTTTGAGTTGACAGGGTTCCGGGGCATCGGTAATCGCTTGTACAAGCCAACTGCCTGCTGGCTCCAGTAGCTCGGCGGTAACACAGGCTGTCAGCTCCGGGCCGAGCAGGGCAGGGTCCGGTAACAGGCAACTTTTCATCACGCCATTTTGCCACTGCTCCAGAGAGCACCAGACGCCCGTGCCAGGTTCTCCCTCTTTACGTTGCCACAACACCCCCTGCCCCTGCATACGGACCATCTCCAGACGACAACTCTGGTACTGCAAACCATAACCAATCACTCTGCACACTTTGAGCAGATGGCTTGCGGATTGATACGCCTCATGCAGTTGCATTTTCGGCTCCTTACTTAATCTGTGCCACCAGTGCCGCCACTGTCATTACTCGGCATCAGTTGCAAATGTAATGGCAGCTCTTTGAGCAGGGATTGCTCCAACTGTGCCACCACCTTTTTCAGGGTGCTGTACTGGGCTGAGTTACTCGGATACAGACGCAGCATGATCTGATTCGGTTGCAGATTGGCCTGCAAAATCAGCCCGGACAGGGGACCACTGACTAAACGATAGCACAGCATTTGGTTCTGGGACGGATCCGACTGGCTACTCAGTTGTTGACCTAAACTGCTTTGCGGTGTTTGCACCATGGTACTTTGCGACGAAGCACCGGATACCGAGCCATCACTCTGGCTGTTACCGCTCACCACAGGCGGTATCATATTTTCGAGCACGGCATAACCGCCAACAAAATTAATCACCCCGGCGGAGGACGTGCTGGCAGCAGAAGTCAGCGAGCTATTGCCGGTCATCCCAGCCGCGCTTCCTGCCGGACTATTGAGTTGGGTTAATAACATCTCTGCCGCAGACATATCCGCCATGATACTGACATTGGCTGCGAGGGCCGACATATTGGCCCCATTACCCATCGCGCCCATCTCCAACGCCATCAGGGCCGAGAGATCACCGGCCAGGGTGAGATTACCGCTGATAGTGTCACTACCTGTCATGGAGACATTGCCCATCGCAGTATCAATCGCCCCTGAGCTATCTGTACCCTCACCTGACCCTCCATTACCGCTATTTGAGCCACTGCCCTTTTTCTGCAGATATTTCTGAAAGGCTGCCTTTTGGGCCGCGGTCGCACTATCTGTCGGTGAGGTATCACTCGTTGCAGGACTACTGTTATTGGCCCCGCTTACTGAACTGACTTTACTCATGGATGACCACCTGTAATTTTTCCTGACATCTAATGACCCGCTGCATCGCCTTTCGGACCTGCTTTCTGTTTAACTCGCCTCTGTTTAACTCGCCTCTGTTTGACTCGCCAAACCTGGCCGCTGGTTATGCGAGACGGCCAACGGGTGGCACAGTTTTTTTCTTGTCGCTGCTATTGGCTTCCGTCTCCTCTTTCGACTCTTCATCCTCTCCATTAGAGTCCTGTTCCTCATCTTTATGCAGATGTTGATGGAAGGCCGCTTTTTGCGCCGCAGTCACACTCTCAGCCCCGGAGATTCTGTTGCCTGACGAACCGCCACGTTTAACCCCGCCCAGTGGTTTTACTGTACTCATGGATAACCGCCTGTAGTTTTTCCTGACTTCGAATGACCCGCAGCATCGCCTTACGGACCTGCTCTATCTCTTGCTCCAGCACCGCCTGTTTCTCCTTCAGCTCGTCCTGCAAATCTGCCAGGCTCTTGTCCTGGTTATGCCATCTGATGATTCTGGCCCTGTATTGTGCTAACTCCGTCAGGGTCAGAATACTTTTGGTTAATCTGTAGTCACGAATACGCTTCTGCAGCTCGCCGCGCTTGACATTGAGCGCCTCCCATTGATTTATCAGCTCTTGCCGCTTGTCCTGTAGCGCGACCATTTGGCGACGAAATTTTTCCTCTTTTCTGCCCTTAAGTGCCGACAACCGACCCAGCAGACGGGCATCTCTTTGTTGTCGTCTGGTTCGCGCTAACATCATGTCACCTGCTATCTACCCAATAACTGGCCGAGCTGCTGTAATGTCTGCTCATAGGCACTATTTTCCTGTATCCGTTGGGTTAAAAAGGCCTCTATCACCTGATGGCGCGCCACCGCTTCATCGGTATCCGGGTCCTGACCTTTCTGATATTCCCCCACCCGAATCAGTAGCTGAACCTCTTTATACAGCGCCACCAGTCTGCGCAGTCGGTTAGCCAGCAACCATTGATGCTCTGTGACTATTTGGTTCATCAGGCGGCTGACACTGGCATTGATATCAATGGCCGGATAGTGGTTGGCTTCCGCCAGTTCGCGGGACAGAACAATATGTCCATCCAGCAGTGAACGAACCTCATCGGCAATCGGCTCGTTCATGTTGTCCCCTTCCACCAGGATGGTGTAAATGGCGGTGATACTGCCTTTAGCCGCAGGCCCTGCCCGCTCAACCAGGCGCGCCAGGTTAACAAATACACTGGGTGGATAGCCATTACTGACCGCAGGTTCCCCCGCCGCCAGGGCAATTTCCCGATAGCTGCGCGCAAACCGGGTCAGTGAGTCAGACATCAGCAGGACATTTTTACCCTGATCGCGGAAGTATTCGGCAATGGTCGTGGCGGTGAGCATGGCGTTCATCCGCTCCAGTGGCGGCCTGTCTGAAGTGGCCACCACCACCACTGAGCGGGCCCGAGCCCGTTCAGTCATGTTATATTCCAGAAACTCCTTCACCTCCCGGCCCCGCTCTCCCACCAGGGCGATAACCACAATATCGGCTTCGCAGTAACCGGCCAGCATACCGAGCAGTACACTCTTTCCCACCCCGGCGGCGGCGAAGATACCAATACGCTGACCAATACCACAGGCAATAACACTGTCGATAGCTCTGACGCCCATGGGCATCACCGTATCGATCAACGAGCGTTCCAGCGGCGGAGGTGCATCCCAATTATTGGCTCTGATCTCCTCCACACGGGTTACGCTGCCATCCATCGGCACCCCAAGACCATCCAGCACTTTACCCAGCAGGGATTCACCCAGTTTGATCTGATGCCCATACCCCAGACGCTCCACCACTTCACCACTGCGCAAACCCGTGGTTTTATCAAACGGGGACAGCACGGCATTTTCCCCTGTTACCGCGATCACCTCTGCCTGAAGATGACCGCTGATCAGACAGAGCTCCCCCTGACTGGCTCCGGGCAGAATGGCATGAATAAGTGAAGGCTCCACCCGGCTGATATGACCAAAATAGCGTGCTATAGGGACGTTATCCCCCTGAACAAATAATTTGTTTTCCACCGCGCTGGTGATAGTCTCGAGATCAGGCAGTTTCATCATATCCCTCCTCAGACAGATCAATACTGCTGACAATCTTGATGGCAGCATCGTCCCCCAGTTCCTGAATCGACAGAACCGCACAAGCGAAGAGATCGCGCTCGATAATCTTGCGCAGATAGCGACGGATATCCAAAGAGGCCAGCAGCGCACACGGCTGCTCATATGCGATCACATTCTCTTTGATGATATCGAGAATCTGCTGGCTCTGAATGGCATCCAGAGCGGAATAGCTACCCACGGAGGATTGACGAATAGATTCGCGAATCATGGTTTCGATGCGCTCACCCACCATCATGACCGGAATCACCCCTTCGCTATTGGTAAACTTGCGCCGGATATGGCGTCTTAACGCAATACGCACATATTCGGTCAGCATCAGGCTCTCTTTCTCTTTCGGTCCCCACTCCACCAGGGTTTCAAAGATGGTGCGCAGGTCACGAATAGAGATATTCTCTCCGGCCAGACGCTGCAGAATTTCCGCCACCTTACCCACCGGCAATAGACGCTGTAGCTCTTTGACCAGGGCGTTATAGCGCCCTTCCATAGAATCCATCAGGTAGCGGGTCTCCTGTACGCCGATAAATTCTGCGGCATAGCGCTCGATAACCCAACCAGCAAGATAAGCGGGGATCTCTTCCACCGTGTAGAAAGTGATATTCTGGCTCCGGGCGCGCTCCTGCATGGCGTGATCAATCCAACAGACTGTGCGCCCATTAAAAGAGAGAAACTCTTTGCGTCCGCTCAGATTTGGCACCACCGAAGGCACCAGCGCCTCTTGCATATTCAGGCGCAGAGTCAGCACCGGCTCCTGGTATAACAGGATGCTACACTGACCCGGCACCCCATTTTTAATCACCTGTAACTGAATTTCCGGCAAGGGTAAGCCTATCTGGTCAAACAGCAGCCAGCGCAATCGTTGCAGTGACTCTTTGACCATTTGCGCCGAAATAGCGCTATCGATAGAGATCAATAGGGGTAAGGCTCCTGGGGACATATCCCCTTCAGTTTGCTGCGCCGCGCCGCTGGCGGCATCGATCACGCTCACCTGATCGGTCTCCTCGGTAGCACTGACCTGCTTACGCTTAAGACACCATGACGCGAAAAACAACCCACCGGCCAGCGGGCCGAACACAAACAGGGGGAATCCCGGAATGATGGCAAAAATCACCATCACCATCGAAGCCAGTTGCAGGGATGAAGGCTGACGGGAAATCTGAATCACCAGTTCGGTTGCCAGATTGCGCGGCTGCTCACCGGACACCCGGGTCACCATCAGACCCGCCGTAATGGAGAGTAACAGCGAAGGAATTTGTGCTATCAAGCCATCCCCCACGGAGAGGATAGAGTAGGTGGACACGGCATCGGAGGCAGACATATTATTCTGCAGCATCCCAATGGCGACCCCACCACAAATATTGGTCAGAATAACGATAATACTGGCGATGGCATCGCCTTTAACAAATTTCATCGCGCCATCCATCGCCCCATAGAGCTGGCTCTCTTTCTGTAACTGAGAACGGAGATCTTTAGCCTCTTTGGCATCAATTACCCCGGCACGCAGGTCACCATCGATACTCATCTGCTTGCCCGGCATCCCATCCAGAGAGAAGCGGGCACTGACTTCAGCCACCCGCTCAGAGCCTTTGGTGATAACAATAAATTGCACGATAGTAATGATGGCATAGATAATGATTCCTACCGCCAGGTTACCCCCGACAACGAAGTTACCGAAGGTAAAGATGATCTCGCCCGCATCGTGTTGCAACAGAATCAGACGGCTGGTGCTGATGGTCAGCGCCAGGCGGTACAGGGTGGTGATCAACAGCATGGAGGGAAAAGCAGAGAAATCGAGCAGCCGATTCATATAGATAGCGATCATCAGTAGCGTTACAGACATGCTCAGATTCACTGCAATCAGGACATCAACCAACGGCGTGGGAAGTGGCAAGATCATCATAAAGATGGCCACAATCAGCATAACACTTAGGATAATGTCATATCGACCTGACATCGCACTCAACCAGCGACTAATGACATTCATAAGTAAGCTCCGCGGTTGACCTTATTCAAAAATTTAAGCTGCGCCTGGTAGAGGTTATACCAGTCCAGAGCCTGGCTGTTTCCCGGGCACAAACAACTTATAAGTAAACGCTGCTTTACAACAAAAATACGCTGAGGAACTCCTTTAAACGCTTCCGGGTCCCAGCGCGACAACCAGGCATCGACAAAATAGACCGGCATCTCCAATAACCAGGAGGTCATTAGCAGACGGCGATCAAACGCCTCCATACGCAGACCAAAGGGCTTCCAATGACACTCCACTTTGTCATCGACCATAATGGGCCCACGGCCAGTCAGGGCGAAAAACTCTTCCAGATTACGTGTGAGTTGTAGATCCACAGCGCACCCCCGGTTTTAAGGGATCTGTTATTACAGGGATCTTGTATCGCTATCGTTGTGTATAAAATATTGAGCATAAAATATTTTAAGAAAATCAGGCAGGCAGTCCGCAGCAAAGTAAGGAAGATAAATCTGTTAAATCTATTTATGCTACTGGTAGCGTAATCATCGCTATATCAATAAGCATGGCACAAAAAAATCATTTTCGACTAAAAAGTTTTTATGTTTATTATTAATTCATTAACATCTATTTTCCCTCCCCTACCAAGGCACACTATCTACACATCTTTGTGATGGGGGAGGGGCTCCTAAATTCCCCTCCACGGAGGGGAATTAACCCGCTCCCCTTTTTGTGGAGATACCTATGCTGCCAGGGGGAGGAGAATGATATTTAATATCAACAGGTTCTAACTCTCTTCATCCGCAATATCCAGCAGCTCGACAAACACCTCATCCACATGCTCTTTATGTTCCTGATCTCTGAAACAATCATCATGTACTAATGAGACCAGACCACGCCAGCGCTGCAGGAATAATTGCTCTTTCTCTTTGGGTAAATTGAACCTTTTCAGGCACTCATCCAGCGATTGAGGATAGATCCAGGACTGTTCAATCACCTCCAGGGTCCGGGCCAAAATATCTTCGCTGTCAAGATGGAAAAATTTGGCCACAACCATGCTATGTTCTTCGATCGTCAAAAAGATCAACAGTTGACGCAGATCCTTAATCACCGCCGCCAGTTTGGTGATATCCGTCGAGCCGGCTTCATCTGCCAGGGGCTCTGACAAGGCTCGCAGCAACACTTTGATTCTGCGGCGTCTGTCAGGCAGATTACGCAAGTTGTTAAACCACTCACATAAACCGTTTTCACCACGCTGGGCCCGTTGGTATAGTGAACGCAGATTGGCGAATCCCTCAATGCTTAACGGCAACGTCTCCATGGTGGCATAAAGAGCCAGCTCTGATCCCTCCTGAGCCAGTAAACCCTGCAGGGCTTCCTGCAATTTTTTCAGCTCTTTTTCCCCCAACTGGCCGGACATAGCCAGCGACGTCAGCAGGAGTATTTTCTGCCCCTCGCTTAACCCCATATCCTGAGCATGGGCGAGAATATCCTCCGGATTGTCGAACACCGCCATATCCTCAGTAACTTTGTTGATGGAGCTCGCCTGCTCCTCAGACAATTCTCGCAACATGCTTTCCAGTTGCTTCATCTGCGGGATATCAACCTCCTTGCCCTTCATTAACATTTTTCTCATCATACTACCGATACCGATGCTCATCTCTTCCATGGTTTCTGCCAACGTTTCTGAGCTGGTATCCATCAATTCTTCAGCAATCAGAGCGCTGGTGTTGAGCGTGGGCGAAACCACCTGCCCCTGGGGGGTTTCCACCTGATTCTGGGACTGAACTTGGGTCAGATCCTGAAAATTGGGTATGACCGGGTTATCAATGCGGATCATCAGCAGATTCTCCCACTACATCGTCATCGTCGTCACTGGCAGGGCTGTAATCCGCCTCCCACCATAGTGTTTCATCGCTGTCATCCAGTAAGTGCGCCCGGTTATCGGCAACGACAGGGGTTACCAGGTCTTTAGTCTCTATGGCAGCGACAGCAATAAGCGCATCTACCTCTGCTGACGCGACAGGAGCAACTGCAGCAGGCTCTTCTGCTTCTACAACCTCGACTGGAACAGCCACTGCTGCTTCTGCCACTTTGACAGGCTCAGGCACCACCGGCTCTTCTGCCTTACTGGCCAAGACACCCTTCTTTTTCTCAGGAGCAATCACAGGCTCTGACAGGGGTAACTCTTCAGCATCAGCCAGAGTAAGATGTTTTATCGCCTCAGAGAGGGAGCCATCAGAGCTCTGCTCCCCTTCACGCTGCAGCTGCCCAGGAGAGATAAATGCCGACAGCAACAGCCCAAGGTGCTCTTCCAGATCCAGCTTAATGGTCAAAGTCGATGACACCAGCTCCGCCTGAAAAGGGCCCAGAAGCGGATTTCTTTCTACCATCATATGGCGACCAAACTGTTTATACATCTCCCCATAGTCTTGTGGTGCTACCAGCAGGGTTAATGCACCTAACTTACTATTTTCACTGATAAGTTTTGTCAGGCGATTGATCAAATAAGGTGCAGGATTCTGTTCCAGCGCCCACTCCGACAACACCTTCCAAATCTGCCGACAGATGGTCTTCTGAATTTTATCCACCACCTGCGCCGTCAGCTCCGCTTCCTGGACATGCCAGAACAGGGTTTCTGCCACTGCGTCCGCCTGTGCCTCGCGCTGCCACTGTGACAGTTGCTCTTCCGCCTGCTGTTGCGTCTGCTCAATGATCTGCTGTCGCTTTTGTCGATTCAGCACAATCTTGCGACGTACCCGCTTTACCACTTGCGCAATACGCTGACGGCTCAAATTCTCTTGTTGCTTCTGTTGCAGGCTCTGTTGCAGCTCTTCCACCGGTATCAGCACATCACCATGGGATTCAAGATCGATACGCCTGATATTGACAAGATACGGGATCATAGGAAACTCCCTAAACGGAATAACCAGCGACCACTGGTAGCCTCTTTACCCCGTTTGGCAGCAGGAAGCTCGCCTGTAAACGGCGGCAGAAGCAGCCGCAGAGCCTGCCAGATAAGATAATCATGGTATTGCTGCTCCAGTACCGACAATGCCTGCATAATAGCCAGAGGGTACAACTCCTCCGGTGCACAAAGCTCTTGCGTCCTGGTCACCTGCAACGGGTATTGCGGGCGTTGCGGCCAGAGTGACCAAGCCTGTTGAATCTGCTGATCTGTTAGCCACTCTTTCAGCGCCTGCCTGTAGAGTTTCAGTGACAGATAATCAGGACAATCCAGATAGAACAGCCCCAGCACCAGCACCAGCACCAGCACCAGCACCATGTTGTGCAATTTTGCGTGCACTCTGAGCAGTATTTTGTCATCACTACTGAGTATTGAGGGGGTTAATAACAAAAGCGCGGCAGCTTGTTTTAAGCCATACCGCGCCCCGACCAAAGCATCAATACGTTGTGATAACTGAGTCCCTGGCTGGTATTTATCCTGCCAGATCTCAACATCGAGATGCTTCCACCATAAAGGATGCATACTGACGCAAGGCTGCCAGATAAATTGATTGAGTTTCTTCAGCTCATTATCCATCTTTGTGCCTATTTACGGTTAATGACCACCAGCGCACTGAAAATTGAGATAACCAATCCTATCAGCACAGCTAAAATCAATAATTTATGATTTTTCACTTTCCTCAAAAAGGTGTCTGACAAGCTCTTATCACTATTGTGTACTGTATTCACTGGCTCATAGTGATAGTTGCTGGGTTGCATAAATACAGTGATATGATCATAGCTTAGTTCTGGCACGGAATTTTCTACCAGATGCTTAATTTGGTTTTCCGAATTATCTATGCTGGACTGAGGTGAATACTTGATAAACACCGAGGCGGATTTGACCGAACCCGAGGGGTTGTCCATATCCGGTGCGGATTGGGCAATCATTACCTGTGCACTGATCACCCCATCCATCGAGGTGAGCGTACGTTCAATACGTTGCTCCTTCAGGTAATTCATTTTGGCCTCTTCCTGAGCAGGAGAAGTCACCAGTTGCCCGGAGGGAAACAGATCTTCTATGGAAGCATCATATGTAGGTACTTAAGCTCATAACACATTGATGTACCTTTAATTCATTACAGGGTAAATACTAAGACCTAACGATAGCAACATACTTTTCTGATCTCGCCTGGGATGAGCTCGTTGACCATGAGTCGCAAAAA
>JBOFSC010000144.1:0-4517 GCA_051651345.1 Enterobacteriaceae bacterium | reverse complement strand
CACGTCACCTTTTTCTTCAACGGGGGCGTGGAACAACCGCTTCAGGGCGAAGATCGTATTTTGATCGACTCCCCTAAAGTCGCCACTTACGATCTGCAACCTGAGATGAGCAGCGCACAATTGACCGAAAAGTTGCTCGCTGCCATTGGCAGTGGTAAGTATGATGTCATTATCTGTAACTATCCTAATGGTGATATGGTAGGGCATACCGGAGTTTATGAGGCTGCCGTGCAGGCGGTAGAAGCGCTGGATAAGTGCATTGGACAGGTGGTGGATGCAGTGCAGCAGGTGGGCGGTCAATTACTGATCACCGCCGATCATGGTAATGCCGAACAGATGCGGGATGCCACTACAGGCCAGGCCCATACAGCGCATACCAGTTTGCCTGTTCCGCTGATCTATGTGGGCCAGCCCGCCAGAGCGGTGGAAGGTGGTAAGTTATCTGATTTGGCACCGACACTACTTTATTTGATGGGGATGGAGACACCGGCAGAAATGACAGGAAAACCTCTGTTTATTCTGCAATAACTCCTGATAATGAGGAGAGAGATGCCACACTATCGGTACAGTAAGAGAACACAAGGGTTACAGCAAAACAGGCCCATACAGGAGATTCCTGTTGCCAGGTGTCACGGATGGACAGGGCTGTCGCCCCTGCTGTTATGTAGTGTACTGATTTTCTGGCCTTCCCTCTCCCATGGGCAAAATAATCAGCAACAGTTAAAGACTCTGCAGCAGGATATCGCCACCCGGCAAGAGCAAATGGCTCAGCAGCAGCAGCAGCGGGATAAGTTGCAGGGGCAGCTACGTGAGCAGGAGGAGGTGATTGCCAGGGCAGGCAAATCGTTACACGAAACAGAGCAACAACTCAGTTCCCTTCATAAAGAGATCCAACAGCTTAATAACTCCATTAAAAAACTGCAGGAGAAGTCGACCGCGCAGCAACACTATCTGGCGCAACAGATAGAGATGGCTTTCCGTTTGGGAAAAGATGCGCCGTTGGCATTGCTGTTTAATACTGAGGAGACACTGCGTCGGGAGCGGATTCTGGCGTATTTCAATTATCTGAATCAGGCCAGGGAAAGGGCATTACAGGCACTCTCGGTCACGCAAAAGTCCCTGGAGCAGCAAAAAGTCGAGTTACAGGGAAAGCAGGATCAGCAGCAGCAATTGGCGCAGCAAAAGAAAAAAGAGCAGCTGAAGCTGGAAGAGTCGCAGAAATCACGTCACAAAACCCTGACCTCGATGGAGGCCTCGCTACAAGAGCAGCAGGAGAAGTTACAGGAGCTGAAAAAGAACGAAGCCCAGTTGCGGGATAAAATTGCTCTGGCTGAGAAACAGGCGCGTGAGCGGGCACAGCGTGAGGCGCGTGAAGCGGCGCGCATTCGTGAAAAAGAGCAGCAGGCGAAGAAAACCGGAGGGTCTTATCGCCCCACCGCTGATGAAAAGTCCCTGATGGCCAGAACCGGTGGGCTGGGACGTCCGGCGGGGCACTATATCTGGCCCGTACGCGGCAAGATCCTGCACCATTTTGGCGATGTCGATCAGGGGGAGTTACGCTGGAAAGGGATGGTGATCGCTGCCCCTGAAGGCAAAGAGGTAAAAGCCATTGCAGACGGGCATGTGTTGCTGGCTGACTGGCTCCAGGGTTACGGCCTGGTAGTAGTGATTGAGCATGGTAAAGGGGATATGAGCTTGTATGGATACAATCAGACGGCGCTGGTCCCGGTTGGTAGTCAGGTGAAAGCCGGTGAACCTATTGCGTTGGTGGGCAGCAGCGGAGGACAACAACAGCCCGCCCTCTATTTTGAGATTCGCCGTCAGGGACAGGCTGTTAATCCACAACCCTGGCTGGAGAAGTGATCGTTTTGTCTCGTTGCTTACCTGTTGTTATGGCTTTTGTTGTGCTTAGCCTGCTCCAGCTATCAGGAGCCCGGGCGGGACAGCTTGCCATTGTGATCGATGATATCGGCTATCGCCCCCAGGATAGTCAGGTGCTGCAGCTGCCTGTTGCCGTTTCTGTGGCTATCCTGCCGGATTCAGCACACCGTAGTGAAATGGCCCAGCGGGCCTGGCGTCAGGGCAGAGAGATCCTGATCCATATGCCCATGGCCCCGAAGAGTAAGCAGCCGCTGGAAAAAAGTACCCTCTTTCCCGAAATGTCACAAAGTGAAATCGCCAGCCGTTTGCAACAGGCATTCCACAATGTTCCTTATGCCGTTGGCATGAATAACCATATGGGGAGCGCGATGACCGCTTCTCTGCCCGCGATGCAGCAGGTGTTCAGGGTGTTACAACAGTACCGGCTCCGCTATTTTCTGGACAGCAGAACCATTGGCAGCAGCCAGGTGAGAGCGGCAGGTGTCGGCACGGGTCTTTGTGTTCTGAGCAGAGATATCTTTCTGGATGACAGTAAGAATGAGCAGGATATCCGGCGTCAGTTACAACGGGCTATTGCAGTGGCACAGAAAAAAGGCAGTGCTATCGCCATAGGCCACCCTTATCCTGAAACCCTGCGGGTATTACAGCAGATGTTGCCACAGTTACCTGCCAATGTGGTTTTGGTTAAACCCAGTATGCTGATCAATCAGGCCAATTGCAGTGCCGGTCCGGCCCGAAGCATTCCGCCTGCTTCACCTGTTTTCACGCCGCCGGGAATTTGCCAGATTGTTGTGCCTACAGATACCGGGCTCTCCCGAGAGGCGCTTATGGTGCTATTTAATGGCGTCCGTGCCCTCTGGTCATCCGGGTAGGCCCGTCCAGTCCAGAATAACCTTACCTGACTGGCCGGAGCGCATGGTATCGAAAGCCTGCTGAAAGTCCCCGATGGCATAATGGTGAGTAATAATTGGTGCCAAATCGAGTCCGGACTGTAGCAGCATGGACATCTTATACTAGGTTTCAAACATCTCCCGACCATAGATTCCTTTGATCACCAATCCCTTAAATATCACCTGATTCCAGTCGATGCTGGTCTCTTTAGGAGGCAGGCCGAGCAGCGCGAGTTTACCGCCATGATTCATTGAAGCCAGCATGGATTGAAATGCCGCCGGAGCCCCTGACATCTCCAGGCCAACATCAAATCCTTCCGTCATCCCCAACTCCTGCATGACTTCGCTGAGGCTCTGTTGGCTGATATCCACCGCTCGAGTCACCCCCATCTTACGGGCCAGATCCAGACGGTAAGGATTCACATCGGTAATCACAACGTAGCGGGCCCCCACATGGCGGCAGACGGCCGCTGCCATAATCCCGATAGGACCGGCACCACAGATCAGCACATCTTCACCGACCAGATCGTAAGAGAGGGCGGTATGAACAGCATTGCCAAAGGGATCAAAAATAGCGGCCAGGTCATCGGAGATAACATCAGGGATTTTAAAAGCATTAAAGGCGGGTATCACCAGATATTGGGCAAAGGCGCCGGGACGGTTAACGCCTACGCCGATGGTATTACGGCACAGGTGGGTGCGTCCGGCACGACAGTTACGGCAGTGACCACAGGTGATATGCCCCTCACCAGAGACCCGATCGCCCACTTTATATCCCACCACCTCCTGTCCCATATCGACGATCTCGCCGACATACTCATGGCCGACCACCATTGGCACCGGAATGGTTTTTTGCGCCCACTCATCCCAGTTATAGATATGGATATCGGTACCGCAGATGGCTGTTTTGTGAATTTTGATCAGAATATCGTTATGGCCAACAACAGGTTCTGCCACCTCTTGCAGCCAGATACCGGGTTGTGGCTTTAGTTTAACTAACGCTTTCATGGCACTTTTACCCTCAGGCGATAACGTTCAGTTGTTTGCCAATACGGACAAAACTGTCCACGGCTTTTTCTATCTGTTGCTGCGTATGTGCTGCGGACATTTGGGTGCGGATCCGCGCTTTACCTTGTGGGACCACCGGATAAAAGAAGCCGATAGCATAAATGCCTTCCTGCAACAGGCGATCAGCAAACTGTTGTGCCAGTTTGGCATCCCCGAGCATTACCGGAATAATGGCGTGATCTGCTCCCGCCAGGGTAAAGCCTGCCTGTCCCATCTGTTGCCGGAACAGCTCTGCGTTACGCCACAGACGCTGGCGTAGTGT
Source organism: Enterobacteriaceae bacterium (assembly GCA_051651345.1). GTDB lineage: Bacteria > Pseudomonadota > Gammaproteobacteria > Enterobacterales > JBOFSC01 > JBOFSC01. Next base: position 416 of record JBOFSC010000144.1, on the reverse strand, counting down.
GTCCCCTTGCTGTTTTAGTATAGACAGCGCACGTAAAGCGGCGGCGACGATGGAGGGGGCCAGCGAGTTGGAGAACAGATAGGGGCGGGAGCGCTGTCGTAGCCAGCTGACCAACTCCTTACGTCCTGCGGTATAACCGCCTGATGCGCCTCCGAGAGCTTTACCCAGTGTGCCGGTGATAATATCGACGCGGTCCATTACCTGGCAATATTCATGGGTGCCCCGGCCATGCTGGCCCACAAATCCCACTGCATGGGAGTCATCCACCATTACCAGCGCCTGATTATACGTAGGATCTTTAGGATCAACCAACTGATAACGATAGAAAAAATGACGTATTTTTAGAAAAAAGAGTGGAAAGTGTGCTGTGATCATGATCAAATGATCATTCGCCAAAACAACCAACACAACCAACA